>JAZSIL010000048.1:0-4301 GCA_045533785.1 Bacilli bacterium | reverse complement strand
GGTGGAGAAGTTTGGCTTACACCAAGAAGCGATAGAGTTCTAAAGGTTCGTTTTGGTGGTTGGATTAGTCAACATGAAGAAAATGGGCATTTAGTAACTGATTATCATGATGATACTGTTATTGAGGCAATGCCATATGATTTATTAATTTCTGGTGGCGGTTCAGAAATTGTTTCTACACTTCGTTTATGGAAAGCACGTAGTGTTAATACTTTTGATATGAAATCATTTAGTCAAGGTGATTATACAAAAGCAATGGAAAAGAATAATAATGCAGAAGTAATTACTAAAGTTTTATATCCTTCTGATGATCATACTCAAGGGAAAACTTTAAGACTTAAACAACAATATTTTTTAGTTTCTGCATCTATTCAAAATATTGTTAATGACCATTTAAAACGTTTTAAAGATATTAGAACATTACCTGATAAGGCAGCAATTCATATTAATGATACGCACCCTGCTCTTTGTGTTCCTGAACTAATGCGTATTTTAATGGATGATTTATGCCTTGGTTGGGATGAAGCTTGGAGTATTGTGACAAGAACTGTTGCGTATACTAACCATACTGTAATGGCTGAAGCACTTGAAACATGGAATGAAGATTTACTTCATAGAATATTACCTAGAATTTATCAAATTATTCTAGAAATTAATAGACGTTTCATGGCTGAAGTTTGGAATCTTTACCCTGGACAATGGGATAGAATTAATCAGTTATCATTAATTGGTGACAACCATGTTAGAATGGCTAACTTAAGTGTTCATGCAAGCCATACTGTAAATGGTGTATCAGCACTTCATAGTGATATTATTAAACGTAGTATCTTTAAAGAATTTTATACACTTACACCTGAAAAGTTTACAAACGTTACTAATGGGATAGCTCATAGAAGATGGTTACATCAATCAAATCCAAGATTATCAGCATTGCTTGATGAAACGATTGGACATAGTTGGTATAGCGATGCAAGTGAATTAAAAAAATTTAGAGTTTATGAAAATGATGAAAAAGTTTTAAATAAACTTGCAGAAATTAAGTATCAAAATAAATGTGATTTTGCAAATCGTTTATATAAAAAACAAGGTGTATTAATTGACCCTAAAACAAGATTTGACGTTCAAGTAAAACGTCTACATGCATATAAACGTCAGCTTCTTAATGTTCTTAAGATTATTAACTTATATAACATTTTAGTTGAAAATCCAAATGCTGATATTACACCACAAACTTATATTTTTGGTGCAAAAGCAGCTCCTGGATATTATCATGCAAAAGAAGTAATTGAACTTATTAACTATATCGCAAAAGATATTTCAATGCATCCTGAAATTAAAGCAAAACTTAATGTTGCATTTATTGAAGATTATTGTGTATCTACAGCGGAATGTTTAATGCCTGCATCTGAAATTAGTGAACAAATCTCTCTTGCTGGTAAAGAAGCTAGTGGTACTGGTAATATGAAATTTATGATTAATGGTGCTGTTACGTTTGGTACTATGGATGGTGCTAACGTTGAAATTTGTGATTCAGTAGGTAGCGATAATATCTTTATTTTTGGTATGAGTACTAAAGAAGTTGATGACTTATGGGCTAAAGGTTATAATTCAACATATTATTATAATAATAGTATGGAACTTCGTAAAATTATTGACCGCTTAAAGAAAGGCTTTGCAGGAAAGAGTTTCGAAAATATTGCTACTTATCTATTAACTTCAGGTGGTGTTGCAGACCAATATATGTGTCTTGCAGATTATGAAAACTATTTTGAAGTGTATAAACAAATGGATAAAGTTTATAAAAATAAACTTCAATTCCAAAAAATGTCACTTGTTAATATTTCTGAAGCAGGTCGTTTTGCAGCTGATAGAAGTATCGAAGATTATGCAAGAGATATTTGGCATTTAAAGAAATTAAAGTAATTTATTAGTAACAAAAAATTTGACTAAATGCCTAAATTGGTGTATAATAACGTAGGAATTTATCAAGACTAGTGACTATAGTGGAGGACTAATTTATATGGCAAAGATAAATAAAATAGCAATTTTAACATCTGGTGGTGATGCCCCTGGAATGAATGCAGCAATTCGTGCAGTTGTACGTTCAGCACTTTCACATGGCTTAGAAGTGTATGCTGTATATGAAGGATATGCTGGACTTATTGAAAATAACATTCATAAAATGGATCGTTCATCTGTTTCAAATATTATTAATCGTGGTGGTACAATTTTAGGAACTGCTAGACTTCCAGAGTTTGCAGAAGATGAAGTTGCGATGAAGGGTGTTGAAAACCTAAAAAAATTAGGTATTGATTGCTTGGTTGCAATTGGTGGCGATGGTACTTATCGTGGTGTTTTAAAACTTCATAATTTTGGAATTAATTGTATTGGTATTCCTGGCACAATTGATAATGATATTGCATCCACTGAATTTACAATTGGTTTTGATACAGCTGTTAATACAGCTGTTGATGCGATTGATAAACTACGTGATACTTGTAATTCACATCATAGATGTTCTGTTATTGAAGTTATGGGACGCTATTGTGGTGATATTGCATATGCTGCTGGTGTTGCTAGTGGAGCTGATTTAATTATCACATCAGAAACTGGTTACGATGAAGAAGAAGTAATGAAGTTTATTGAAAAAGCTCAAGAAGAAAATAAACATCGTTTATTAATTGTTATTACTGAAAAAGTTACAAATGTTTCAGCACTTGCAACGCGTATTAAAACTGAAACTGGATTTGACTCTCGTGCAACAATTCTTGGTCATATTCAAAGAGGTGGTAACCCATCACCATTTGATAGAGTTCTTGCAACTCGTTTAGGTGATGCTGCAGTTGATAAACTAATGGAAGGTGAATCTGGTGTTTGTATCGGTGTATTTAATAATGAAATCGTATGTACACCTATTCCAGAAGCATTACAAATGAAAAAGAATATTTTTAGAAAATATGCTATTGACACAAATAATAGTGTAAGATAATAATTAATTTTGAATTAAAATAGACTAAAAGATGAATTTCTTTTAGTCTTTTTTCGTGTCTTTTCTTATATAATATAGGTTATACTTTTACTTACGTATAGTGAGGTGTAATATGAAAAAAATAGTTTATATTATTTTATTTATAATAATGATTAGTTTTTCTAATATAAAAGTAGATGCAAGTTCAAAAATAGACTTATGTGTGGTATATGAAAAAGAATCGTATGAAAAAGGCGATTTGGTTAGTTTATCTTTTGATTTACCGAAATTTTCTAATCTATTTGAAGTGATTATTAGAGTAAATTATGATGAAAATGTTTTTAAACCAATTATATATAACAATGAATACTTTAAATTAAATAATCATTCGATATTTGAAGAGTTTGTTATAAATAAGAAAATAAATGACAATACTCTTTATGCAGAACTTATGAAAAGTGATGCGAGTGATGGATATTATTCAAGTTATAAAAATAATTTATGTATTTTAGAGTTTAATACACTTTCACATATTGAGAATATAAAAAATTATTTTAATAGTTCTAATATTCAAGTGTTTTTATTTGATATTAATCATTCTTTAATTGATTATGAGATAAAGCAGATAAAACTTCTTGATGCAGGATTTAAAAGTGATAGTTATGATGTTGATGTTTATAGTAGTGGTGTGTTGTTAGAAGATATTTTTTATGTTAATAATAGACAAAATAGTGAATACGTTATTTTAGAAGAAAAGAAAGTAGATTTTAATACACTTGGAACTCAAATTTTTCAAATCGGTGTTTTTGATAATTTGACGGGAAAATATTTAACCTATAGTACAATAATTAATGTTATTGATAATGTAAACCCAATTATTGAAGGGCAAGATGAATATTTGGTTTATGATATAGAAGTTGATAATTTAAATTTTGTTGATTTTATTACCGCAAGTGATAATTATGATAAGAATTTAAGTATTTTGGTTAATTATTATAATAAGGAATATGAAAAGATAAACTCATATAGTGATGCAGTAAATGTTATTAAGAATGATTTAATTATATATGTTGGGTATGTTGCGGTGGATGGATCACTTAATAAAAGTAGTGAGAAGTTAGTAAAATTTAGCCTTGTGGATACAGTTAGTCCAATTATTGACGTAAGTGATATAAATATTATTGATAAAGAATTAGCTTCTTTTGAAATAACAGAATTCATTGATATAAAAGATAATTTAGATAAGGCAATAGGTATAAGACGAGAAAGATTAATTGCAAGAGCAGGATTAGAACAAAAACATGTAGAAACTTTATCATATGAAGATAAAAGA
>JAZSIL010000108.1:0-12801 GCA_045533785.1 Bacilli bacterium | reverse complement strand
TGCTTGTTAGTTTAACAACAGTAATGGTAGTTGTAAATTTAGAGAAAAAAGTTTATAAGAAATTTGATACGGTTACTAATTTAACGATTACTTATAGTGATAGTACGACATTTGATTTATCTAATGATAATAATACAACATTATTATATTGGTTCAATGAAGAAAGTGATTTAGAAAAAATTAAGAGTTTTGAAAATGATAAATTAAACATTATCTTATTAACAAATAATCATGTTGATGAAGTGCTTAGTCAAAAACTAACTGAATTAGACTTAATGTATACAATCGACGAGGAAAACAAAATATTAAAACAATTTAGTAAAGATAGTTCTTATCCATATTCAGTATTTCTTGATTTTAATGATAAAATATTGATTACTCAAGATAAAATGATTTCTGATACAGAATATTTTGAGATTATTAACAATACATTACTTGGACTTACTGTTGGTAATCAAGTTGGAGATATATGTATAAATAAAGAAATCGGACTTATTTGTAGTGATGAAACATTTAGTGTTGCGAAAAATAGAGGTAAAATTACGATTATGAACTTCTGGTTTACAACATGTGGACCATGTCTTCAAGAACTTCCTCATTTTAATAGTTTGTATGAAGAATATAAAGATGATGTTACAGTTATCGCAATTCATTCAGCATCTGATTATGCGAAAGATCCTGAAAAAGTTAAAAAATTTGTTGAAACTGAGTTTAAAGATTATAGTATAATATTTGGATATGATGATATTAATGATTCATATTTTGATCAGTTTATTAATACACCTGCATTCCCTGCGACAATTATTGTGGATCAAGATGGTGTTATTGTAGATATAGTTTGTGATGTTCTTAGTGAAGAACAGTTAAGAGCAGAGATTGAAAGCTTACTTAAATAGAAATGGAAATGATAAAAATGAATGAAAGCTTTAATAAATTTAAAAAGAAAATGTTATTAGAAGCAATAATTAAAAGTGCTAGTATTAGTTTAGCAGTTGGTATTATCAGTTTTACAGTTCCATATTTAATTATTAGTATTGGTAAAATAAATGTTATTAAGTTTTTTTGGTTATTTCTTTGTTTAGGAGCAATAACCCTTGCATCTATTGTTTTTGGAATATTATTTTTGATATTATTCCCTAGAAATTTAAAAGTTGCAAAAAGATTAGATAAAGAACTTGATTTAAAACAAAAAGTTCAAACAATGATTGAATATGAAAATGTTGATACTCCAATGACCGCTTTACAAAGAGAAGACACAATTAATATTTTATCAAATATCTCTTTAAAGAAATTTGTAATGAAATTTAGTGTATTTTTCTTTATACTAGTTGGTTTTGCTTCGTTATTAGGTGTTACATCTATTGTTGTTGCATCTATTGATAACTTTAATTCTAATAATGGAACTTCTAATCCTCCAGTAGATGAACCTAAATATGATTTAGATAACTGGACAGTTAGGGCCTTACTAGATTTGATTGAAGTAGTTGAAACTTCAAATATTGACATAGAGTTAAAAACACCTGTTGTTGATAATTTAGAATCATTACTTGCTTCACTTGAAACTGTAACATATGAAAGTGAAATGAAAACACTTGTTGAAGAAGTCATTAAAGATTCTAGTTTAAGACTAGATTTGATAAATTCAAACAATGAAGTATTTACAATTCTTAGAACATCTACAAGTGATATTGTTACAGGATTAGGCACTCATATAAATGCTTTAAATGTTGATAATGTAAATAATTCAATTGAAAATTTATATATATACTTAACTGGTGATTCTGAAACGATTCTTGGTGCGCTTCAAGAATTTGATAACGATTTTAGAGTTGTAATTAAAAATTCTGTTTTAAACAAAGAGGAACCTTTAGTTAAAGCATTATATAAATTTGCTGAAGATTTAAAAAAATGTGAAAATTCAGCAAATTTATATGAAAGTATTGCGGCAGTTATTGATACAAATAAGCCAGTAATTGTTGATATTATCAGACAACAAGCGGAAAATAAAGTTATTATTGAATATGTTATAGAACAATTAGAAATAATTTTTGGTTTAAAAGATACTGAAAATGAAGACGGAACAAATTCTGATACTAATAATGGACAAATTAATCCAACTGAACCTCCAAAAATTTCTGATGATGATAATAGTGGTGGTTATGGTACAGGGGAAGTTCTATTTGGTAGTGATGATGTAATGTTTGATATTGAGGAAGGGGTAATTAAATATGGGGATGTTATTGCAAAATATTATGGTGATTTAGTAGGGAAGTTTAATGATGGAACACTTCCAGAAGAATATAAAGAATTCTTTGATAAATATTTCAATGAATTGTTTGGTTTCGAAGAGAATGAAGAAACAGAATAGGAGAGAAGAAAATGGAAAATGATGTAAAGTTATTTAGTATAACAATAGAAAATATTAAAAATGAAATTAAAAAAGATATCGTTGGACAAGACGATGTTGTAGAAAATGTAATTATCGCAATTATTGCAGGTGGTAATGTTTTATTAGAAGGGGTGCCTGGTGTAGGTAAAACTCGTTTAGTAAGATCACTTGGTCAAGCATTAAGCTTACCATTCTCAAGAATTCAATTTACACCTGACTTAATGCCATCTGATGTAACTGGTACTAATATTATTCAAAAAGATGAAAATGGTAGAATGCAAACTGTGTTCCAAGAAGGTCCTATTTTTGCTAATTTAATTCTTGCTGATGAAATTAACCGTGCTACTCCAAAAACACAATCAGCGATGCTTGAAGTAATGCAAGAACACAAAGTTACTGTTGCAAATACAACATATAAAATGGCAGAACCATTCTTCGTACTTGCTACTGAAAACCCAATTGAACAAGATGGTACGTATCCTTTACCTGAGGCACAAATGGACCGTTTTATCTTTAAATTAATTATGGAATTTCCAACAATTGATGAGCTTACAAATATCGTTAAAATGACTCAAATTACAATGGATGAAACTGCTAATGCTATTGTTGATGGACCAACAATCTTAAAGATGAGAGAACTTGCTAAAGATGTTCCAGTAGTTGATGATGTATTAAATTATGCAATGCATCTTGTTGCTGCAACACATCCTGAACTTGATTCATCTAGTGACACTGCTAAGAAGTATATTAAGTATGGTGCTTCTCCACGTGCTGGTCAAGCATTAATTACAGCAGCTAAAATTCGTGCTTTAATGCATGGTAATTATAATGTTTCTTATGAAGATATTGACGCTTTAGCATTCCCAGTTTTAAGACACAGAGTTAAAGTAAACTATAACGCTATTAACGATCATTTAACTGTAGAAGACGTTATTAAATTATTAATTAAGGAAAATAAAAAATTAGTAAAATAGTTTATGAGTAAGTTTGCAATAAATGAAGAGTTTTTGCAGCAAATTGAAGCTTTACAAATGTTATTAAAGAATAATCTAGCAGGTCTATTTGGTGGTAATCATCAAAGTAAGACCTATGGATCTTCTTGTGAGTTTGCCGATTACCGTAACTATATTCCAGGTGATGATATCTCGAAGATAGACTGGAATGCATACGCGAGATTTGAAAAACTATATTTAAAATTATTCTTAGATGAGCGTCAAGTTCATACAAGAATATATATTGACGCAAGTCGTTCAATGGATTATGGTCGTGGAGAAAAGGCTCTGATGGCTTTAAAAATTGCTGCTGCACTTGCATATTTATCCGTTTGTGAAATGGATAGAGTGTCAGTGTATTATATAAAAAATAATAAAGTTCATGAAGTAATGAACAATATCGTTGGAAAAGAAGCCTTCTTAAATTCAGTTGGAAAACTAAATGAAATAGAGTTTAGTGATGATTGTTTTATTAGTGAAGGAATTCTACCAACTAGTGTTGGCTATGGTGATGGAATGTCAATCATTCTTTCGGATTTTTTAACTGATAATGATTATGAAAAAGCAATTGATTATTTAGTTGATAAAAAACGTGATTTATTCTGTTTCCAAATCTTATCAAAAGAAGAAATTAAACCTAATATTCGTGGTAAGGTTCATTTATATGATTCAGAAGATGTTAATAAAATATATCGTAAAAATATAAATCGTGATATTATAACTGCATATAATGAAGCATTAGCATATACTGTTAATCGTATTAAGAATTATTGTAATTCAAGAAATGCCTCATATATGCTTGTTCAAAGTGATAAATCTGTTAGCGAAGTCTTTCTTAAAGATCTTCCAGAAATGGGGGTACTAAAATGAGATTTTTGTATCCTTTAGGATTACTTGGCCTTTTAGGTATTCCGATTTTAATAATTGTTTATATCATAAAAAATAAGTACACAGAACAAATCGTTCCGTCAACTTATCTTTGGAATTTAAGTGAAAAATTCTTAAAAAAGAAAAAACCAATTTCTTTAATTAGTGGAATTATTAGTTTAATTTTACAAATACTTGCGGTATTAATTGTATCAGTTGTAATTGCACATCCTATTATTACAATTCCTAATTCCGCAAAAGATTTCTGCTTTATCCTTGATGCATCAGGAAGTATGAATTTTGAAGTATTAGATACAACAAGATTTGAACTTGGTAAAGATAAAATTGAAGAAATAATTTATGACAGTCAAAATGGAAGTACATATACTTTAATCTATGTTGGCGATAAATCAAGAGTTGTTTATGAAAACTTTAATGATAAAGATCGTGCTGTTGAAATGTTAAATAATTTAGAACCTACTGGTGTTTCTGTTGGTATTGATGGTGTTTTAACACATGTCCAAAAGTATTTTAATGAGAATAAGTCTTTAGAAACATATCTAGTTACAGATAAAAATTATTCATCTTCAGATATTAATATAATTAATGTTTCAAATCATGAAGAAAATTATGCTGTATATAACACTAAAACAGAAGTTGAAGGAAACAATATTAAAGTTACTTCAAGTGTTGTTTCTTATGAAAGCGATATAACACTTAATATAAATGTTTTTGTTGATAGCACACTTCAAACAACAAAAGATGTTGTTTGTCAAAAAGGTGTTGTAACTGAATTTTCAGCATATGTTTTTGATACTGAATATCAATCTTTAGAAGTTAGAATTACAAATGAAGATAATTTAGATTTAGATAATAATGAAATTTTATATAATGTTGAAAAAACACATGATTATACGACATTAATCGTAAGTGATAGACCTTTCTATTTATCGACAGTTATTGATAGTGTCGGAAATACTGAAATAAATGTTGTTTCAAGAGAAGAATATACATCTTCTATGACAGGTTATAGTTTATATGTATTTGATTCATTTACACCAAATGAACTACCTACTGATGGAACTATTTGGTTGTTTGGTGCTTCTCAATCAATTGAAAATTCTGGCTTTAGTGTTCAAGACATTGTTGAAGATGAAAATGGTATGGAAGCTACATATCCAAAAAATTCTGCTTCAACTTTTAAAAATTTAACAAATGGTTTAATGAAAGAACAAATATATCTTAATAAATATTATAAATATAGTATTTATAAAAACTTTACTGTTCTTTTAACACATGAAGGGAATCCATTAATTTTTACAGGGCTTACAGACATGGGAACTCGTGAAGTTGTATTTGCATTTGACTTACATGATTCAAATATGCCACTACTTATGGATTATATAATGTTATCTAAAAATTTACTTGAATATTCATTTCCTTTAATCATAGATGATGGAAATTACGTTTGTGGTCAAGATGTTAATTTAAATGTTCTTTCTAATTGCGAGAGTATTAGAGTTAAGAGTCCAAATGGGAATGTATCTTATTTAGATATTAGTAGTGATACAACAAGTTTTACAACTACTGAAGTTGGTGTTTATAATATAAGAGTTATGATTGGTGATGCAGAAACTAATTTTAGCATTTTTGCAAGTATGCCACTTGAGGAACAATATGTGACAGATATAGTTGAACAAATTGATTTACAAGGGGCAAAAGAAGATGATTATCGTGATGGTATTTATGATGAATTAATTATCTTATTTATTATTTTAGCTGTAATTTATATGGCAGATTGGATGGTGTATTGTTATGAGCAATATCAACTTCGCTAATCCTTGGTTATTAATAATAGGAATACCACTATTATTAATTGTTATTGGTTCGTTTATTTATGCCGTAAGAAAAGATAATAGAACAATACATAATACATTATCTTTTATCATTCATATCGTGATTGTCGTTTTAGTTACATTATGTGTTGCGGGGATGACATTTGAGATGGTAATTACTAAAACTAATGTATATGTTCTTGCGGATGTATCTTATTCTTCTAATCAAAACTTAGATTTAATTGATGAATATATTGATGAACTTACAGATAATGTTCCGAGAAATTCAGAAATTGGAGTTGTGTGTTTTGGTAAAGATTATGAAGTTTTAACAGCAATTGGTGAAAAAGTAAAGAGTGTTAAAGAATCTAAAGTTGACAAGAGCGCAACAAATATTAAAGAAGCTTTAGAATATACTGCTGGTTTATTTACTGATGATGTTATTAAAAGAATTGTAATTATTTCCGATGGTAAAGAAACTAAAGATAGTAATATCGTAAGTGTAGTTCAAAGTTTAGCGGCTGATAATATTTATGTTGATGCTATATATGTTGATAATAATTTAGATAGTGATGATTTAGAAGTTCAAATAAATAGTGTGGATTATATTTCGTCTACGTATCTTAATGATAAAGAACAAGCTTATACAATTATTCAATCTAATACAACTACTCGTGCTTTTGTTTCTTTATATAAAGATGATGTGTTATTAAAAGAAAGTGCTATTACCCTTGCAAAGGGTTATAATTCTGTAACATTTGATTTAGATACAAGTGTTGGTGGAGATTTTAATTATAAAATTACAGTAACTTCTGAAGATGATACTTCAAAATTTAATAATACATTTATGTTTAATCAAAAAGTATCAGAAAAAGTAAAGATGCTATTTGTTACTGAAGTAGAAAGTGATAAACAAGCTGCATTAAATCTTTATGGTGATACATGTGATATTGATTTTAATAATGGAAAAGATGTCCCTTATTCTGTTGAACAACTATGCGTTTATGATGAATTTGTTTTGTCAAATGTTGATGTTAGAAATCTAAATAATCATTCTCAGTTTGTTGCTAGTTTAGATACATTAGTTTCTAAGTTTGGTAAGAGTTTAGTTACTTTTGGTAATACATATATTCAAAATAATTATGATGATGAAACTTTATCGGTTTTAAATAATATGCTTCCTGTTAAGTTTGGTAATGATGATAGTGCTGATAAACTTGTTACAATTTGTTTAGATATTTCTAGAAGTATGGAACAAGTGGATAGATTAAATATTGCTAAAGCAACATCTTGTGCTATTTTAGATAATTTAGATGATGATGTAATGGTCATGGTAATTGGTTTCTATGGTGAAGTTAGAACAGTATTCCAACAAGCGCCTGCAAAAGAACGTGAAGTATTAAAAGAGAAAATTATGAACTTAGAAGCTTATCAAGGAACATTTATGGGTTCTGCACTTGGATATACTTATGATATGGTAACTAACTTACCATATGAAAAAAATGAAGTAATATTAATTTCCGATGGTCTTCCATACGGTGAACAAGCAGAATCGGCAAGATATGTTGTTAAAAAGATGGCAGCTGCAAATATTATGTTATCAACAATTCATACAATAAGTAATGATGGTGGTGACTTAATGAAAGAACTTGCGGCACTTGGTAAAGGTTACTACTATTACATTAAAGATATCGATAAAGCTGATGACATAGTCTTAAATGGTGTTATGAATTCTCTAACAGAAACAATTCTTGAATCAAGTGAATCAACTGTAGAGATTTTACTTACAAAAGATGATTTAGTTAAAGATGTTACAACTTTACCAAATGTTAAAGGTTTATATAATAATCACAAAAAGTCTAGTTCTAAAGTTGTTTTAGAGGCTACGTATACTGATACGGTTGGTGATCTTTATAAGGTTCCTCTTTATACTTATTGGAGTTATGGTAATGGTAAGGTATCAAGTTTTGCATCTTGTATTTCAGGTAATTGGATAACACATTGGGAAAATGATTTACTAGGAAACAAAGTTTTAAGTAATATTGATGATGTATCAAAACCAAAAGAAAGAATTGATTCAGCATTTATAACTAGTGTAACAAATCTTGGTACTAATTCTTTATTGAGTGTTAATGCACCAAGCTTGAATGTTGATTCTATTATTAATGTAAAGGTAACAAATCCTGATCAAACTACTATCGAAAAGCAATTAGTGTTCGATTCGGAAAACTATATTACTGAACTTGTAACTGATCAAGTTGGTGATTATGTTGTAGAGATTACATATCAATTTGGTGAAACTACATATATATCTAATTATACATTTACGATTTCTTATTTACCTGAATATAATAGCTTTGAAAACTTTGAAGCATCTAATCTTTATTATATGGTAAGTAGTAATGGTAAAGTTTCAGAAGACGGTAAACTTAAACTTGTTAATGATAAAACTAAACAACAAAAGTTTATTTATGATTTTACACCACTATTTATGATTATTTGTGTTATTTTAGTGGTTATTGATGTTATGATTAGAAAACTTACTCTCAATGATATTAAAGCATTATTTAGAAGTAAAGATTATTATCAAGGAGGAGGTAAATAATATGAAAAAATTTATTAGTTATTTAGTTATTTTATTACTTGTTATTTCACTTGCTTCTTGTGGACGAGTAGTAGATGATCCTAATAATGATAATGAGGATATTGAAAATCCTATTATTAAACCTGATGAAGGTGATAAACCTGATAAACCTATTATTGATACCAATGTTGAATTTAGTGTGTCTCTTGTTTATAATAAAAAAGTTTTTATTCCAGAAAAAGGTGATGAAGTTAAAGCTGTATGGGCAGATGATTATTCACAATATACAGAAACTATTTCATCTGATGGTTATGCTAAGAAAAAGTTAGATGGAGTCTTTCATGTTTACTTAACTAAAGCACCTAATGGGTACTCTTATAACCCAAATATATATACAGCTGATAATGAAAATCCAACAGTTGTAATTGAACTTTTTAAAATTGCACGAATTGCTAAAGGACAAGGTACTGCGCTTCAAAGAGAATATGAAATGTCTACAACTGGTGTATATCGTGCTGAAATAAAAAAAGCACTTCAAAGAGTCTATTATGCTTTTCATCCAACTAAAGCTGGGTACTATGTTTTAGAAACAATGGTTAATGTCTATGATGACACAGTTAATCCAAAAGTTGATATTTATAATGGTAATGCTGGAGGATTTAGAACTCTTCATCAAGAAGGGTTAGATAGTGGCGGAACTAGTATACCTGGTGGCTTTACTAAAAATGTTAAATGGGTTGTAAAGTTAACGGAAGAAATGATAGGTAATTTATATATTTTCGCAATATATGCTGATTCTAAATCAGGTGTTTATCCAATTAATGTTGACTTTGCGGTAAGTTATGAGGGTGAATATTATATTGAAGATACAGTCTCAAAATTAATGGTTGCAGAAGAAATATTTGATTACAAAGTATGTAATAATTGTATTTATCCTGTTAATTGTGATAATACACCAGATAAGTGTCCTTATTGCGGAAGTACTGAATTTAGTAATAAAATATCACATACTCCAGATTTTGATTTAACTAAATTTACATATATTAATAGTAATGGTGGTACTGGAAATTATTATAATAATGGTTTTAATGGGTCTTCATTAATTATTGGTGCTGGATTTAGGTATAACGAAGAAACTAAGTTCTGGCATGTGTATGATAATTCGACTAATACATATGGACCTGCTTTGTGTGTTAAGATAACACAACCATGTGCATATTATGAAGAGTCTTTAAATCAAATTGAGTACCATGGTAATAAAAACTTAACAGTTGAAAATGGTACTGAAAACTATAAGATGTTTATTGAACAAACATATGCAGCAGTATGTAATTCAGATGGTGTATGTTTTGTTACAATGGAAATGAAAGAATTTTTACAAAAATTTAGTGTTTCACAACGCTTATTCTTTGATGGTAATGGATTTGTAGAAACTACTGGTGTTTATGCAACAGAAGAAGATCAATGGTTATTTGCTTGTGGATACTATAAAATGAATGAATAAAAACGTTTACAAATAAAAAAATAAAGTTTATTTGTAAAAAATTATTTTTATATATGTTATAATAAAATATAAATACAAATTTTTAATTTAAATT
Source organism: Bacilli bacterium (assembly GCA_045533785.1). Lineage (GTDB taxonomy): Bacteria > Bacillota_I > Bacilli_A > ML615J-28 > CAG-313 > UBA1737. Next base: position 2,536 of record JAZSIL010000108.1, on the reverse strand, counting down.
ATTTGTAAATTATAAGAGGAGGAAAAAATATGAAAAAAATATTCTTATTTTTACTAGTAGGATTTTTTGCAGTAGTTGTTGCTGCATGTTCAAATCTTCCAACATTAGAAAGTATTGAACTTTCTGGACAAGATGTTGAATTCTATGTTGGTGAAGAATTTGATGCTAGTGAATTAAAAGTTGTTGCTAAATTAAGTGACTCAAGTACTGAAGATGTTACTGCCAATGCTACAGTAACTCACGATGCCAATATGGATGTAGCTGGTACTTATACAGTTACAGTTACATATAAAGGTTTAACTGAAACTTATACAATTACAGTAGTTGAAGATGCTTTAGTATCTGTAAGTGTAGAAAATGTAAAAACTGAATACAAAGTTGGTGAAGAAGTTACATTTGAAGGTGCTACTGTTAAAGAAACATATGAAAGTGGAAAAGTTGTAGATGCTGATCTTGCTACTTATGATGTTGTATTAGTTGCTGGTGATGTTGAATATACTGGTGCTTTTGCTAAAGTTGGTAAAAATACTGTTAAACTTGTTAAAGGTGAAGTATCATGTTCATTTGATGTAAATGTTTCTGCTAACCTTTATACTTCAATTGCTGATGCAGTTGCTGCTGGTGTTGCTAACAAAAATAAAGTTGCAAGCGGTGTTGCTGTAATTGATAATGATGGTTATCTAAATGAAATTGCATATGAATTTGGTAAAAACTATACTTGTGTTTCAAGTGTTGATGGAACTTATTACTATAATTTATTAGAAGATGAAACAGTGTTTGGTTTATATAAATATATTTCATGGGATGAAACTGAAGTTCTTGAACTTGCTTATGAACCTATCGTTGAATATTTAGCTGGTGCTGATTTCCGTGGTGTATTTAGTTATGCTTATGATGTATATGGTGTTGAAGCTTTAGTTGATACATTTGCTTATATGGGTCAATCTGAAAATGCAGTTAATTATAAAGAATTAGTTCCTGCTGAACTTAGTGAAAAAATGGTTTATGCATTCTCATATGAAATTTTCATGGAAAATAATTATTACTTTATAACTGTAGAATTTGAATTAGATGTTAATACAGATGCTATTAAAGATGTTAATGTTCAAATGAAAGGTTACTATGGAGTATTAAATGAAGAAACTTGGATGTATGAAGCTCCTACTGAATTTGCTGAAACTCCTGATTTTACACGTGTAATTACAGCTAGTCAAGTTTTAGGTGAACAAGTTGCTGAAAATCCTTATTCACTTGATGAAATCTTTGTTAATTCATTTGAATTATTAGATTCTGAAGGTAATGCTGCTGCTACTGAGTATACAGTAAAAGCTGGTGAATCAATTTTACTTACTCTTGCTAATGTTTTACCTAACACAGCTATTTTAACTGTTAATCCTGTTAATGTTGAGTATAATGACTATGACTGGACATTAGGAAGCGATTTTTATGAAGGTGTTATTACTATTACTCCTAATGCAGCTAGAACATATGTTATAACTATTTCTTGTGGTAATGCAACAAAAGAAATTATTGTTACAGCTACTCAACCAAGCCCTGAAAGTATGATTACTTATGTAGCTGAATACGTTGAAGGATGGTGGGGTGGCGGATATGAATTATTTGAAGGTAATGTTGCTGAAACTGAAGTTGGACAACCATTATATGTTTCTGCTGAAGTTTATCCTTCAAAGGCTGAACAAGCTTATTCATATGCACTAAAAGAAGCTACTGAAAATGCTACTATTGGTGAATCTGATCCATCTGACTGGTCAATCCCTTATGGTGCATTAACATTTAGTGCTTCTGTTCCTGGTACATACGTTATTGTATTTACTTCTGAAGTTGATCCTACAATTACAGGTGAAATTACTGTTACAGTTACTGAATCTACAAAGGAACCTGTTACTTTAGATGGTACTTGGATTTCTTCATTTACAAATCCTAGAACTGGAATGGTTTTACCATTTACTTTAGTATTAAATTTAGATGGTACTGGTAACTTAAATTGCTACAATAGTGAATTTGTTGAATTTACTTATGCTGTAGATGGAAATGTTATTGTATATACTGTTACAAATGGATGGACAGGATCATTAGATGGATGTTCATTTGACTTAAATAATGGTACAATGGCATTAACAATTTCTACTGAAGACTGGGGTTATTATCCACTTACATTTGAAAAAGAAGTTGAAGGTGAAGAAGAAGCTACACTTGTTGGTGAATGGTCTGGAACATTCCCTCACCCATTAAATCCAATGCTACCTTGTAATGTAACTATGACATTCTTTGCAGATGGTACTGGTTCAGGTGTATTTAATGGTTCTCCTGCAACATTTGAATATTCTGATAATGGTGATAGTGTATCATTTACAAATGTTTCATCTGTTGATGTTACATTTACAATTGGTACATACACTGATGGGTATGCTGAATTAACATTATTTATTAATGTTAATGGTACTATGGTTCAAGCAACTTTAACAAAATAAAAAATATTGAGATACTACGTTTGTAGTATCTCTTTTTCTCATAT
>JAZSIL010000196.1:0-4472 GCA_045533785.1 Bacilli bacterium | reverse complement strand
AATTTAAAGATAAAACTATTTACATGTGAAATAGAAGATAATGAATTTGATAAACATAAAGATGAAATTGAGTCTATTTTAAAAGATTATTTTAAATTAGAATTTATTGATGTAACTTTAAACCCTAAATATAAAAATAGTAATTTAATTAAGTATTTTGGATAAAATCACAAAACCCGTTTTTAAACGTTTGAGTTGGTAAATACCCGTTTAAATTTAACTCATCGTCTTAAAAATGGGTTATTTTTTTGTAGAATTTAACACTCTACTTTAAGTAGAATAAAAAAATAAATCAGTAGATTAATAAAACATAAGTTAGAGTGATAAAATTAACAGTAGGGTGACTTTTTAAATACTTTGTTATATAATCTAAGTATGTTATTTTTATACAGGAGGGTTTTATGACATATCAAAAATTTATTTCAGATCCAATGCCAGAATATACAAAAGGAGAAGAAATCTTTAATTATGTTTCACACATCGTAGGTGGAAGCATTGGAATTTTTTTAATTATTTTTAGTTCAATATTGTTTGGTGTAAGTGATATTAAATTATCTTCATATCTTGGAATGATGATATTTGCGGTTAGTATTATATTGTTGTATACAATTTCTACACTTTATCATGCGTTAAAAAAGGGAAGTATTGCAAAAAGAGTATTTAGAATATTAGATCATTGTACTATTTATTTACTTATTGCCGGGACATATACTCCTATTTGTTTAATTGCAATGGAAGGTAGTATTTATTGTACAATATTATTAGTGTTAGAATGGGTATGTGCAGTACTAGGAATATTATTAAAAGTTATTGATATGAATAATAAAATTATCAAGATAATATCAACAAGCCTTTATGTAATTATGGGTTGGGGACTTATTGCATTCCCTGCAGCAATTAAATTATTAAGTGTATATCAATTTATTATGATTTTATCCGGAGGAGTAGCTTATACAGTTGGGATTTTCTTTTTTATAAGTGGTAAAAATAATAAATGGTATCATTCAATATTTCATATTTTTTGTTGTATAGGAACTATTGTACAAATGCTTGGCATAATTAATATATTCTTATCATAAAAAATAAGGCCAAATAGTTGCAAAAAATGTTGTTTTAGTGTATAATATATTCGTTGCAAAATCTATGAGAATAAGCAACCGCTCAAGAAGAGTCTTAAAGCATAATTATTTAATTATCACTCTGATGGCGTGTCTTAAATTTTAATGAGGAGGTGCTTTTAGATGTACGCAATTTTTGTAGTAGGCGGTAAACAATATCGTGCTCAAGCTGGTGACGTTCTTTATGTTGAAAAACTAGAAGGCGAAGCTGGTACTGAAGTTGTTTTTGATCAAGTTTTAATTGCAGGTGACAAAATTGGTCAACCTTATATTGAAGGTGCAAAAGTAACTGGTACGATTGAAAAACAAGGACTAGGAAAAAAGATCGTTGTTTTCAAATACAAATCTAAGAAAAATGAACGTAAAAAACAAGGTCATCGTCAAGCTTATACTAAAGTTACAGTTAAAGAAGTTATCGCTTAATTGTAGAGGTATTAACTAATGACGAAAATTATCGTAAAATACGATAAATCCTTATGTTCTTTTATTGAACTTTTTGGTCACGCTGGTTATGCAAAATCAGGATTTGATATTGTATGTAGCGGGATCACAACAGCAACTTATACATCAATCAATCTAATTGATAAAATCAATAGTGATTGTTTTAAACTTGATGTTAATGACGATGCTGGTTATCTTCATATGAGTTTGGATTATCAAAAATTATCTAAAGAAGAAGTTGATTTCATTCAATTGATTATTAGAAATTTAATTGATATGTATGAAGAGATTAAAAGAAATTATCCAAAATATTTGAAAATCGAAATTTTATAGGAGGTTGCCATGATTAGATTTAATTTACAATTATTCGCATCTAAAAAAGGTGTAAGTTCTACTAAGAACGGTCGTGACTCTATTGGTAGACGTTTAGGTGCTAAATTATCAGATGGTCAATTTGCTACTGCTGGTTCTATTATCTACCGTCAAAGAGGAACTAAGGTTCATCCAGGAAACAATGTTGGTATTGGTAAAGATGATACTTTATTCTGCTTAATTGATGGTATCGTAAAATACGAAACTAAAGGTGCAGGTAAGAAGCAAGTATCAGTTTATCCAGCTGAATAATTGATTACATTGAACATTGTAAAAATAAAGGCACTTAGATTTTAAGTGTCTTTTATTTTGATTTTTTATTCTTAATAAAAAGAGGTGAAAATATGTTTGTAGATAGTGTCAGAATTCACGTTAAAGCAGGCGATGGTGGAGACGGGATTGTTGCATTTTTACATGAAAAATATATGGACAAAGGTGGTCCATCAGGTGGACATGGAGGCCGTGGTGGAAGTGTTATCTTTGTTGGTGAAGAAGGTCTAACTACACTTCTTGACTTTAGATTTAATAGAAAAATTAAAGCTGAACCTGGCCAAAAAGGGATGGATAAAAATTGTGCTGGTAAAAAAGGCGCAAACACTTATATAAAAGTTCCAGTTGGTACAACTATTATTAATGCTGAAACTAATCAAGTAATTGGTGATATCACAGAACATAACCAAGAAGTTATTGTTGCACATGGAGGTCGTGGTGGTAAAGGTAATGCTGCTTTTGCAAGCCCAAGAAATACTACCCCTCAATTTGCAGAAAAAGGGATTAAAGGTGAAGAATTTGATGTTCAATTAGAACTAAAAGTTTTAGCTGATGTTGGACTTGTAGGTTTTCCTAGTGTAGGTAAATCTACATTAATTAGCGTTGTATCTAAAGCAAAACCTAAAATTGCTGCATATCACTTTACAACACTTGTACCAAATCTAGGTGTTGTTGGTGTAGGGGACGGAAGAAGTTTTATTATGGCTGATTTACCAGGTTTAATTGAAGGTGCTTCAACTGGTGCTGGTCTTGGAATTCAGTTTTTAAAACATATTGAAAGAACTAAAGTAATCGTTCATATTATTGATATGTCTGCAACAGATGGAAGAGATCCAGTTGAGGATTATAAAATAATTAGAAAAGAACTTGGTGATTTTAAAGAAGATTTATTAAAACGTGCTGAAATTTTAGTAGCTAATAAAATGGATGTACCAGGTGCAATAGATAACTTGAAACGTTTTAAAGAAGAAACTGGTATTGAAAATATCATTCCAATTAGTGCTTATACAAAAGATAATTTAAATGAATTGTTGTATAAAATAGCAGATACACTAGATGAAGTAAGATCTAAAGTTGATTATCAAGTAATCACTGATACAGTAGTTGAATATAACTTTGTTCCAGAAAAAGCAAAATTTGAAATCACAATGGATGATTCTGGATTCTTCCATGTAGATGGTCCAGCCATTGAAAAGATATTTGAAAGAACCGACTTTAATAATGAAGTTAGTGTTAGACAATTTGCACGAGCACTTCGTGACTTAGGAGTTGACGATGAACTTCGTAAACTAGGTGCTGAACAAGGTGAAACAATAATTATTTTAGGTTATGAATTTGAATTCGTTGCATAAAATTTTTAGGCTTAAAACATAAGTTTTAGGCCTTTTTTCTTTTAAAATCTATTAAAAAATAGTATAATAATATTGCACGATACTTATACTATATAAGATTGTAGCATTTAAAATTATATGTTTTCTTAAATTAAAAATCATATTAGTTTATATTAAACGATATTTTAAAAGGAGAAGAAAATGAAAAACAAAAAAATTATTTATGAAATGTCCTTATTAGCAATTTTAATTGCTCTTTTATGGATGTTAGACTTAACTGGAATTGGTTATATTCCAACAGGTCCAGGCCTTACTATTACTCTTTTAGTATTCCCTGTTGCAATAGCAGCAATTTGTTTGAAAGAAAAAGGCGGAATAATTTTAGGATTAATGTTTGGTCTAACTAGTTATTTAACTGCTGTTCAAGGTAAAGATCCAGTAGGTGCTGTACTTTTTGAGCAACAACCAATTGCTCTTGCTATTGTATGTATTGGTTCAAGAATTTTAATGGGATTAGGCGTTGCACTTTTATATCGCTTATTGAATAAATATATCAAACAAGATATTATTTCAATAACTATTGCGAGTATATCAGGAACTTTTTTAAACACACTATTCTTTTTAACTTTCTTTTGGGCTTTCTTTAATAATCAAGATAATTTATTTAAAATCATTATTGGCGCAATGACAGTTAATTTCTTAATTGAATTAGTAGTTAACTCAGTAATTAGTATTGCACTAAGTAAAGTTATTTATATGTTCAAAAAAAGAATGGCTTAATCAAATAGATTAAGTCTTTTTTATCCCCTTTTTAAAGCTTGTGAAATAAAAAAAGTAGATAAATATTTATCTCAAACTCGTAAAAAAAGTTAGATATTATATTAATTAATTGACATAAAAAAATAATTAATGTAAAATAAAAATATGAATATAATTTAGG
>JAZSIL010000195.1:0-5752 GCA_045533785.1 Bacilli bacterium | reverse complement strand
TGCTAACTTATCAATTGATAAAAGAATAGTTAAGGTAAGAGTTAATGATATTTATATTAAATATGGTGAAGAACCTAAAGATGATGAATATAAGTTAATTGAAGGTAGTTTTGTAGAAAGTGATCTTGATGAATTAAATCTTAATATTGTATTAACAAAAACGGGATATCCTGGTTTTGTTGCAACATTGTATAATGTTGTTGATCTTGAGTACAATCCAAATTCTAATTATGAAATAGTAGTAGAAAAAGGTGATGTAACAATTTATAATAGTGAACTTTCTTTAAGTGATGTTATTGTATATAGTAGTAGTGATACTTATCCAGAAGATTATTGGGAACAAGAAATATTAGTTGATTTTGAATATTCTGAACAAATTTATGCAAGAATTAATAAATATGATATTAATAGTGAAGAATACATAGCTCCATGGATTGAAGATGGTTTAACTGATGTTACTGATGAACAACTTACTACATATGGTCGTTATTTAGAAGAACATAAGTTAATATGTAAATACATTTATGAACAATATCCGATTATTAGTAATCTAAAAAAAGAACAGGATGTTGCAAAACAATGGTATGATGAACTTGAAAGTAATCCTGATTGTGATGTGTGGGATTGGATTGATTTTCGTTTTGATTATAATGAAACAGACATTATAAAAAATTATGAAAGAGGAAAACTAGATGTAGATCATAAAACTGAAAAAGATGAGAAAGGTAAACCTGAAAGAGTTTCAATTGATGAATTTACAGTGCTATCATATTTGGAATATTGTGGTTCTTCTGTCGAATACAAACAACTTGTAGAAATTTTCCAAATTAGTGAAGATTATGACGCTATTTTTGAAGCTTTACGGGTTGCGTGTAAAGCAATAAAAGATGAGGCAGGTAATGTCATTAAAACTGCAGATGATTGTAGAAAAGAGTTTTTAAATTATTATAATGATCAATCTTTGAGTTATTTAATCTCTAAAGAACCTGAATTATATGAAGATATTTGTGAATTTGATATTGAAGGGTATAAAACATTAGTTGAAGATTTAAATTATTATAAACCATTATATGAATCTGCTGTAGCTCATGAAAAAATATTAACAAGTTGGAAAACTTATTATACTGAAACACTTCTTGGTTATGGTGGCCTTGTAACTGATTATGTAAATAAGCCGACATTATCTTACAAAACTGAAGATGGTAATACTTTAGAGCTATGGTTTAACATGCATGATACTTCATTTGAATTAGTAAAAGTTGATCAAGAAGGTAATGTACTTCAAACATGGCTTTCTAATCCTGAAATTGATTCAACTGTAAACTTTGAAAATTCATTTAAACAAAAATCAATTGTGTATATCGCTTATTCGTTATTTAATGGTGAAACTGGTGCATATACAACTTATGAGCATTCTGTAAGTGAAATTAGCATTTATAATGATAAAATTATTCCTTCATATGCTGTAAATATTGATGATGAAAATAATAAATTAGTTGTTTGGTATAAATTAGAAAAACGTTGTATAGATTATACTTACTTCCCAAAATATATTTCTAAAGAAAAAATGGACGAATACTTTGAAAGAAATAAAAAGTTAGTAGAGGAAGGTGCTACAACTTCTAATGGTGATCCTATAATTGATATTACATCTGATGTAAAGTTGCATAAATGGTTTTGCAATACTGATGTTTCTTATTATAAATTAGTTCCTGCAGTTATAATAAAATATGGCCAAGAAATAACAAACCCTGATAATAAATTTGGATTTGATTATTACGAACTTAGTTTTAAACACTCAAGTATGACCGGTGTTGTTCGCGACGATTTGTATAAATGTTTATATGAATATTCAGGTTATACAGAACAAGATTTAATTTCTGATAACGAAATGTTTAATTATAAAATGAATTATTACATACCTGTATTTCAAGTTGCTGTTGAATATAAATTAATTGATGGATTATTATATGTTAGTGTTCCACAAGACTCAATTGTCATTGATGAACAATGTGAAAGTTATTCAATTGATTTGTTACCGTATATAGAATTTGAAGAATAATTATAATAAATAAATTTAAAGATACACTTAGTGCTTACTTTAAGTGTATCTTTTTATTTTTTATAATATAGAATGTTACATCTACTTATCAATTTGCTTTAAAATAATTGGTATAAGTGGTATAATATATCTACGTATAATTAGAAAATGAGGTAATAATATGTGTAGAAAATGTTATGTAACAACTCCAATTTATTATGCAAGTGGTACACCACAACTTGGAAATAGTTATTCAACTGTTGCTTGTGATGTATTTGCTAGATTTAATAGACTTATGAACCGTGATACTTTTTATTTAACTGGAATGGATGAACATGGTCAAAAAATAGAAGAAGTAGCTGCTAAAGCTAAAATGGATCCTCAAGCTTTTACTGATAAGATTGCGGAAGGGACAAAAGAAGTTTGGAAAAATTTGAATATTTCTTATGATTATTTTATTCGTACAACTGATGATAATCATGTAAAAGCAGTTCAAAAGATTTTTGAAAAATTACTTGCTAATGGAGATATTTATTTAGGTTCATATACAGGTAATTATTGTGTGTCTTGTGAAACTTTCTTTACTAAGAGTCAACTTGCAGAAGGTGATACTTGTCCAGATTGCGGGAAACCTACAAAACTTGTTTCTGAAGAAAGTTATTTCTTAAATTTAAAGAAGTATTCTGATCGCTTACTTAAATTTATTGAAGAAAATCCTAAGTTTATTATTCCTGAAACTAGAAAAAATGAAGTAGTTTCATTTATTGAATCAGGCTTAGAAGATTTATGTGTAAGTAGAACAACATTTAAATGGGGTGTTCCTGTTTTATCTAATCCTAAACATGTTGTTTATGTTTGGATTGATGCGCTTGCTAATTATATTACTGCACTTGGATATGGTTCTAATGATGATAGTAATTTTAAAAAATATTGGTTAGAAAATAATAATATTTTTCATGTTATTGGTAAAGATATTTTAAGATTCCACGCAATTTATTGGCCAATTATGTTAATGGCTTTAGATCTTCCAATTAATTTTCAACTTGTTGTTCATGGTTGGATTTTAAATCGTGATGGCAAAATGAGTAAATCTCGTGGTAATGCTGTATATCCTGAAGATTTATATAGTCGTTATGGAAGTGACTGTGTTCGTTATTATTTAGCTAAAGAAATGCCGCTTGGTAATGATGGATTATTTAGTTATGATCGTTTTATGGAACGTTATAATACAGATCTTGCTAATGATTTAGGTAATTTAGTAAGTCGTACTGTAAGTATGATTGAAAAGTATTTTAATGGTGTTATTCCTACTAGTTATAAAAATACTGAATTTGATGCATCCTTACAAGAATGTGCAAATCGTGCAATTACTACAACAATTTCTGAATTTGAAAAATTCGAACTTCAAAATGCTATGAATGCCACATGGGAATTAATTAATCGTGCTAATAAGTATGTTGATGAAACTGCACCATGGACACTTGCTAAAAATCCTGAGAATATTGATTTACTTGCATCTGTTATGTATCATTTAGCTGAATCAATTAGAGTTAGTGCTCATTTAGTTGCTCCTTATTTAGTTGAAACTGCACCTAAGATTTTAGAACGATTAGGTATAAAAGAAGAACTATGTCTTGAAAACTTAAAATTTGGGGCTAATTTAGGCGGTATTAAAGTATGTAAAGGTGAAGCATTGTTTAAACGTTTAGATATTAAAGCTGAACTAAAATTCTTTGAAGAAAAACAAAAAGCTCAATTAGATGCTTTAAATAAGTCTAAAAAAGAAGAACCTAAGAAAGAATTAATCACAATTGATGATTTTGCTAAGGTTGAATTAAAAGTTGGAGAAATATTAGAATCTAAGCGCCATGAAAATGCTGAAAAATTACTTGTGTCTAAAATTAAGATTGGTGATGAAGTAAGACAAATAGTTTCTGGCATTGCTAAACATTATGATCCTGCAACACTTGTTGGTCGTAAGGTTATTGTTGTTACTAACCTTCAACCTGTTAAAATTAGAGGTGTTGAATCTAATGGTATGGTATTATGTGCTGCTGATGGTGAAAAATTAGAATTAATTGAAATCAAAGAAGCAAGTAGTGGAAGTGTTGTTCGTTAAAAAAGGATAATATATGGCTCAAAATATAAATAAAGATATAAAGAATGAAATTCATTTTAAAGAATTATCACAAGCAGAAAAAGAAAAAGTACAATTAAAGAAAAAAATAAAGGCTTATATTGGTGTAATTTTAGGTACTATTATTTATAGTGTCGGAGTTGTATGGCTTCTTCGTCTTGGTGGATTCTTTTCTGGTGGTGCAACTGGTGCTTCACAATTGATTGTAGGATTATTTGAAAAATTTAGTCCTGGTACTGATATAACTAGATTTATATCTAATAACTTAGGTACTTTCATTTTGTTAATTAATATTCCATTATTCCTTTTAGGGTGGAAAGGAGTAAGTAAACATTTTGTAATTTTAACCGCTGTTTCGATTGTTTTACAAACTGTACTTATGAACCTTCTTTCAATGTATACGATTAGTCCGTTTGTTTTTTTAGTACAAGATGGTGCTATTCAAGGGCTTGTAAATGGTTATACTGAAAATACTTTAGAAACATATGGAGTAGCAAAAGAAGTTTTAGAATTTTTAAGGGTTGATAGTACTGATTTAATTGACATTATAAGAAGTGGATCTTTTAATATTTATAAAAGTGATTTAGCATATGAAGCACAAAGTTTCTTCAGTGCACATATGTCAACTGGAACAAGATTATTACTTGCGGTTATTGGTGGATTTGTTTGTGGATTAGGTGCTGCAATTTGTTTAAAATCCGGTGGTTCTACTGGTGGTATGGATATCGTAGCTAATTATTTACAAGTTAAAAAACAACTTCCATTTACGAAAATCCAAAGTACTGTTGATACAATCATTATTTTATCATCAGTAATTATAAGTGTGGAAAATGTCTTATTTACGCTTGTTAGACTTGTTGTATATATGACAACGATTGATAGAGTGTATAAAACTTATAAAACGAATCGTATTGAAATTGTAACCTCTAAACCAGAAGAGTTACGTGTTGCGTTACTTACATATCTTGGACATGGTCTTACAATATATCAATGTATTGGTGGTTTTACTAATAGTGCTAAATCTACAATTGTTGTTTATGCATCTAGTTTTGAAACTCCTTTATATGTTGAAGCAGTAAAAGAAGTAGATCCAAAAGCATTTATTTCAGTTACAAAGACATTGATGATTAAAGGAAATTACGTTCAAAAAACAATTAATTAGATATAAAACGGCCTCTTAAAAAGAGGTTGTTTTTGTTTTAAAATAATAGTGTCATTTCTTTGACTTTTTTAAAATATAAGAGTATAATATATACGATACATTAGTCGATGAGACTTTAAATCCCACAAAATGCCCTTCAAACGAAAAATGAAGAAAATTAATTTTTATGGAGGAATAAAACAATGCGTTCTACATTTATGAACACAACAGAACAAGCTAGAGCAGATCGTAAATGGTATGTTATCGATGCGACTGATTTAGTTTTAGGCCGTTTATCAACAGCGGTTGCAACAGTATTAAGAGGAAAACACAAACCAACATTTACTCCACATATTGATGGTGGCGATTATGTTATCGTTATTAATGCTGAAAAAGTTGCTTTAACAGGCAATAAATTACAAGACAAAAAATA
>JAZSIL010000148.1:0-2618 GCA_045533785.1 Bacilli bacterium | reverse complement strand
ACTTTTCACTATTCTCTTTTATCTATTCTCTCTTCACTAAAAGTGTATTTATATAAACCTTAACTTCTCCGCCAACAAAAAACAAGTCGATTTTTCGACTTGTTTTTTCAATTAACACCTTATTTAGTTATTTTTTAATATACTTTATTAGTGCAATAGCACATAAAGTAAGCATTGTAAACCCTATAACAAAACCGAATATTGGCAAAATTGCTGATAATGGTAATGATGTTGCTCTTTCTACAGTTTCCATTTTTTCTCCTCCCGAATAAAATTGAATTAATCAATTTTTAAATTATTCCTCATTTTCTCTAAAAAAATCTTCAATAATACTTATCACGATATTATTAAAACTTGTATCATGCTTCTTTGCAAGACTGTTCAGTTTTTCAACCAAGTCATCCGTAATATACAATGTTTTATATCCGGCTTTAACTTTCTTTTTTGTTTCTCTTGGTATAAATGCCATATCAATCATCCTCATATTATATATTACATTTATTATATGATAAAATTAGATTTTATAACATATTAGAAATTTCTATTGTATTTTTCTAATATATATGATAAAATAATATGCAGGGAGTGGTAAAATGGATATTAAACTTGATATATTTGCAGGAGCCATAGCAGATGCGATAAACTCGAGCATACGATATATTCATATCGACATGGATGATGTTATTAACTCTATCGCCCTTACTGCACTAAATGAAATAAAGTGTGTTATTCAAAATATGGATATTGAAGATGACTTTGATGTGGTAGAGGAGATTGTTTGTATCTTTGAGAAATATAATATTAATGCTGGCGGACGACACGATTTTTAACATTAAAATCATATCGTACTTCCAACAAAAAACAAGCATCATTTGATACTTGTTTTTTGTTTATAATGTTTTCTTGACACTTGTATTAAAGTATACTATATTTGTTTTAGAAGTATTTATGTTATAATTTTTGTCAATTAGTGACAAAGGTTTACTGTCATAAACACTTCTTTTTATTTCTACCTATTCATCCAATAATTATATCCTTCAGCAAGACCTAATTTTACAAGTCTTGCTTGTATGCTTCCTCGGGAACGCATAAATTTTCTTTGAATTTCACTAATTTTTACACCTTGCTCATACAGTTGTTTTAATAATGCATCTTCTTCAGCAGTCCATCTTTTACATGCGTTTTCATGTTTTTTATTCTTTGGCTCGGTATTTACTTGATTTAGAAGTGCATAAAATGCTCTTACAAGTTCTGCATTATTGCATATATGGTCAGATGGTAATACTTCGCCTGTGATAGGGTCAATCCCTTCCGCCAGTGCAGAAACCAATTCTTTTGCTCTTTCAATATTCATAATTAAAAACCTCTTTATTTATAAATTGTTGTCTAATCTTCATTTCATTTTTTCTATATTAAATTTATAATATTTATACTTTCCAACTTTTATTGTTGAAAGATATCCATACTCCAATATCTTATTTAACTTTTTTCTAATAGTCGAATCGCTAAATTTAAGACTTTCACATAGTTCTTTTACTGATATACCATCCACAGAAAATAAAGCAGCTTGTATTAATATTGAGGATATTTCGTATAGGTCAGTTTCTCTCAAAAAGTCTATATTATCAAGTTTTTTATATGCTTCGTCCAGTTGTGTTTTTCTATCATATAGTGCTTCATATAATTTTTCAAAAGCTTTAGAAAGAATTTTTAAAAAACTAATGACAAAAGGTGTTAAATCCCCTTTATTTTTATCATCATTACATGTCTTAAATGCTTCATAATAGTCAGATATATTTTCCTTTATTGTATAGGAAAGACGATAACTTATCAAGTTATCTAAACAATTTGATAAAAGATAACTACTTATAAACCTTGATGTCCTACCATTACCATCATAAAATGGATGTATATAACCAAATAAATAGTGAAAAATAGCTATACGCACTAATATCTGTATACTGTCATCGTTGAGTATAGTTAAGGAATCTTCCATACATTCAACAATCTTGCTTTCAGGATATACTCCTTTATGAATAACTTTCTGTGTTGCAGTAGTAACTTCTGCAAGAGATTTCCTAAAAATTTTCCCATCAGGCACTTGTAAAGGATCATCACTCATTATTTCAGGTAAAACTAATTCATCATAAATTCTACGAATATCATCACAATTACTCAACGATATCTTATTTCTCCCAAGCATTTTATATCTAGTAACTAATCCCGAAAATTTCCTCTTATTTCTTTTGGGGCTTTCAGATTCACTAAGAATAATTTTTATTTCTTTTCTAGTGCTATACACGCCTTCTATGTCATTGGTCAGCATTATTTCATCTATAAGACTCTTATTTGTAAACTGTTCTATAGCAACACCCGGCAAATTTCCTTTCAGCACTTGAACTTTTTTATCTAATTCCATTATTTTCATACTTAAGTTATAAATATCATTGGTCAAACAATAAAACGCCTTGTTATCATGGATCTTAATTCCTAAAACTTTCGTACTGTCGCTATTTATTCTCTCTTCATATAATTTTTTATAGTCCTCTATATTTTGATAATATACTTTTGACAATAGCTTATAACTCATTTTAATCACCTCATTAACATTATACTCA
>JAZSIL010000143.1:0-2853 GCA_045533785.1 Bacilli bacterium | reverse complement strand
AAGAAACACAAAAATTAATTTGTGTTTCTTATTATAATTATAATACGATACTTACTAATTTTTTAGGAACAACAATTACTTTTTTAGGTGATTGTCCATTTAGTAATTCTTTAATCTTATCAGTTGAAAGAGCAATCTTTTCAAGTTCTTCTTTTGCGATATCAGCAGGGACTTCAACTTTATCTCTAAGCTTACCATTTACTTGAATAACAATTGTAACGACATTTTCTACACATTTTGCTTCATCATACGTAGGCCATGGTTCATATGCGATAGTATCATTATGTCCTAAAAGACTCCATAACTCTTCACCTAAGTGAGGAGTGATACAACTAATCATTTTAACAAAACCTTCGGCATAAGACTTAGGTAATTTATTAACTTTATAAACTTCATTAATAAAGATCATCATTTGTGAAATTGCAGTATTAAAAGCTAAGTTTTCATAATCTAAAGTTACTTTTTTAACTGTTTGATGATAGATTTTTTCTAATTCTTTAACTTCATCATCACAAATAATACCTGCTTCTACAATTATTCTATAAACACGATTAATAAACTTATAAGCACCTTCTACACCCTGATTAGACCAAGGTTTAGATTGTTCAAGTGGTCCCATAAACATTTCATAAAGTCTTAAAGTATCTGCACCAAAGTCTCTTACAATATCACTTGGATTAATTACAAATTCAGGGAATCTCTTACCCATTTTAATACCATTAGAACCAAGAATCATCCCTTGATGAACTAACTTTTTAAATGGTTCATCTACACTAATATATCCTTTTTGATATAAATACTTTGTCCAAATTCTAGAATACATTAAGTGTCCTACAGTATGTTCAGGGCCACCAATGTATAAGTCAACAGGTAACCAGTGGTCAAGTAGCTTTTTATCAGCAAATACTTGGTCATTATTTGGATCAATATATCTCATAAAGTACCAACTAGAACCAGCAGAACCAGGCATTGTTGAAGTTTCACGTTTACCTACAATTCCATTTTTGTTATAATGTTTCCATTCTTCAGCATTTTCAAGTGGTGCTTTACCATTTTTAGATTTATAGTCAGTTAGTACAGGTAATACTAAAGGTAATTCTTCATCTGCAAGAACATGAATTTTTCCATCTTCTAAGTGAACAATTGGAACAGGTTCACCCCAGTATCTTTGTCTTGCGAAAATCCATTCTCTGAATTTAAAATTAACTTTCTTTTTACCAATATTCTTTTCTTCTAAATAGAAAATCATTTTATTAATTGCATCTTCTTTATTTAAGCCATCTAAGAAACCAGAATTTATATGAATACCATCACCAGTATAAGCTTCTTCTTCAATATTTCCGCCTTCTAATACTTGAATAATTTCAATACCAAATTTTTTAGCAAACTCATAGTCTCTTGTATCATGAGCAGGAACAGCCATAATAGCACCTGTTCCATAAGTTGAAAGTACATAATCAGAAATATAAATAGGTATTAGTTTACCATTAGCAGGATTAACTGCATAACTTCCTGTAAAGCAACCAGTTTTATCTTTATTTAAAGATGTTCTTTCAAGTTCAGATTTTTTACTAGCTTCTTTTACATAACTATCAATTGCTTCTTTTTGTTCGTTTGTCGTAATTTTACTAATTAATTCATGTTCAGGAGAAAGTACACAATAAGTTGCACCAAATAAAGTATCACATCTAGTAGTAAAAACTGTAAATTTATAATCAGTTCCTGAAACATTAAAATCAATTAATGCCCCTTCACTTCTACCAATCCAGTTTCTTTGCATTTCTTTTGTAGATTCAGGCCAATCAATTCTGTCAAGTCCTTCTAACAATAAATCACCAAAAGCAGCTTGGTCAATAACCCATTGTTTCATATTTTTTCTAATAACAGGGTATCCACCACGTTCTGATTTACCATCAATTACTTCGTCATTAGATAATACTGTTCCAAGTTCTTCACACCAGTTAACTGGCATATCTACATATTTTGCATAACCATCTAAATAAAGATTTTTAAAAATCCATTGTGTCCATTTATAAAATGATGCATCAGATGTTGCAATCACTTTATTCCAGTCATAATCAAATCCTAACTCTTTTAATTGTTTAGAGAATGTTTTAATATTTTTTTGTGTAAATCCATCAGGATGATTACCTGTTTGAATTGCATATTGTTCAGCAGGTAAACCAAATGAATCATATCCCATCGGATGAAGTACATTGTAACCTTGCATTCTCTTCATTCTTGATACAATATCAGTTGCAGTATAACCTTCAGGGTGTCCCGCATGTAGACCTACACCTGATGGATAAGGGAACATATCAAGTGCATAGAACTTAGGTTTAGAAAAATCCCAAACATCAGTTTTAAACGTATTATGTTCTTCCCAATATTGTTGCCATTTCTTTTCTATTTCTTGATGATTATAACTCATCATCTCCACTTCCTTTCTCCTCGTCATCTTTTTTATCATTCATCATATTTCGCATATATCCTGGTAGTGGCATACCACCATCATATTTTATTTTATAAGTCGTAAGAGCTTTTGTTGCATAAGCAATCATAATAAATTGTCCAATAATTTCTAAAAGATTAATTCCTAGTACTATTGCAAGTAAACTGCATATTACATATGGAGTAGATGATAATATAACTGCTTTAAATACAGTACCAAAATCAATTTGTAAATAACGATATAATAGTTTGAACAATAGTGTTATAAATATTACTGAGAAGAAATAAGATCCTACTGCAATAAACATTATAACAATAATAATTATTGGTAATAGTTTCATTTTAAGTTCATCAGAAGTAGATTCAACAAATAGTGAGACATCATTTCTAAAATTAATAGTA
>JAZSIL010000219.1:0-3689 GCA_045533785.1 Bacilli bacterium | reverse complement strand
AACATAGAAAAAATTTTATCTATGAATCTATCAATTGTTTTTTCAACCTTCCTAGCGGTTTTATTTATTAAATTTTCATTTGGAACAAGATCTATATTATTATAGCTATTATCTGGATTAACTATTTCATTTTCAAATTGATTTTTTGATTCTTCAAATAGTTGACTTGCTCCTTTATTAAAGTTACCACCTATTGTTAAACCAAATAAGAAAATAAAGAAAAGACCTATCAATATAAAAACTTTTTTCATACACTATCCTCCATAATATTTTCATGTAAAGCTTTATTGATTCCCCAAGCTACAATCTTTGATAGATCTTCTACTTCTGCATCTATATCTTTACTTGTAACCATTAAATTGCAACCATTTGGTGTTAAAACTTCTTCAAATAGGTGTCTTAATTCACTTTCATTTAAAAGACCTATTTGACCTAAAAATTGTTTTTTTATCTCATTATGCGGTTCTTCTAGTTCTTCATATTTTATATCATTATTTCCAGGTGATAATTTACTTAATCTTGGAATCTCATTATTATATTCTAAATTTAAATGTTTTATGACATACTCTAACGTATTACTTGCAATTGTTACAGCATCAACTACAGTTGGTATCCCCACTGCAAACACTGGAATTCGCATTGTATTGAAAGAGATTTCTTTACGTTTATTTCCTACCCCAGAGCCTGGTTGAATGCCTGTATCAGTTATTTGAATCGTTCTATTAACACGTGAAATTGAAGATGATGCAAGCGCATCAACAACTATTATATAATCAACATTAATCTTATTTCTAACTGCTTCAATTATATCATAAGTCTCAATTCCAGTAGTCCCCATAACACCCGGACTAAGCGCTGAAACTACACTATAACCATCATGTAACTCTTCATTTAAATCAAGATGTCTTGTCACAATTATATTATCTATAACATATGGGCCTATCGCATCTGGTGTAATATTATCATTACCAAGACCTACAATTAATGCCTTTTTTCCTTTTAAATTTCTATTTTCTATTAGCTCTAAAAGTACTCCTGCAACAATATTTTCTAACATTTTAGACACATTATGATCATGATAATTAACATTATTTAAATCAATTGTATAATATAATCCCGGAGCTTTATTTAATAAATCACGAGCTACTTCTTTAACTTCATGTTTAGTAATTTCAACTCCGTCAATAACTTCTCTAGTCTCAATTAAGCCATTGATTTCTTTAGATTGATAACTTTCTACACTATCATATGCTAAATCGGTTCTAACTTTAAAATTTATTTTTTGATTTTCCATATATATCACCTCATATTATTTTAGTGTTTTTTTTTAACTTTTATACACTTTACTTTTTTATTTTTTAAAAATATGATATAATATATTTAAATAGGAGATGTAATAATATGGTTGATGAAAACTTATATCTATTTACAGGTACAGCAGAAATCTTTATTCAAAATAGAATTTCTCGTATAATATCAAGTTACGACAAACAACAAATTTCAATTATTAAATATGATATGGAACAAACATCATTTAGTAGAGTTTTAGAAGATGCATGCACTCTTCCATTTCTAGAAGACTTAAAGATTATTATTTTAAGAAACCCTACTTTCTTAACAACAAAAGGTGAGATTGCGAATGATGCTAAAAACTTTATTAAGTATTTAAAGAAACCTGTTGAAACTAGTATTATCATTATTAACGCAACAAATATTACACCTAATCCATCAAATGAAATCTATAAAGCACTAAAAAACTATGCTATGATTATAGACTATTCAGATTCTGAAGAAATTGAGATTAAAGGATGGATAACAAGAACTTGTGCTTCCCGCAATATTGATATCAAAGATAGTGCAATCAACTTATTCTTAGAATACATTAATTCTGATCAATTAAGAATGGTAAATGAACTAGATAAGATAATGAATTATGTGGGAGACTCTGGAGTTATTGATGAAAGTGTTGTCAAACTTTTAGTAACTAAAGACCTTAGTAAAGAAATTTTTAATTTAATAAAAGCTATTATCGCAAAAGATTTAATTAAAACAAATAAAATCTATCAAACACTTGCTATTCAAACAAAAGATATCGGTGGTATTATCGCGATGATATCAAATTCTTTTAAAGACCTTCTTACTACTGCAAAACTATTAAAAGCAGGTTATTCACAACATGATATTTCAAGGTTTTATAACGTCTCATCAAGTAGAGCCTATTACATCGTAAAAGATGCTAAAAACTTTAGAGTAGAAGATTTAGAAAACTATATTATAAAAATGGCTGATTTAGATTATAAAATCAAATCAGGTAAAATTGATAAAAATATTGGGATTGAACTTATCTTACTACAATTAAACAACTAAACTACTTAAAACATTTTAAGTAGTTTTTTTATTTTAGAAAAAGAAAAAGACCTTTAAGGCGCCTTAAAGATCTAGATTTCTTATTAAATTATGCTAATTGATTTAAAGCTTTAGCACAACGAGATTTTTGACGAGCAACATATTTTTTGTTATGTACACCCTTAGTAATAGACTTGTCTAATTTTTTACATAAGAATTGATAAGCTTTTACAGCTTCTTCTTTGTTACCAGCTGCAACACAAGCTTCGAAAGCTTTCATAGCAGTTTTAACAGAAGAATCAAAAGAACTATTTAATTCATTTCTTTTCTTATTTGTAATATCTCGTTTAATTTGTTGTTTAATGTTTGCCATTATTTTCACCTCCGAGGAATTCACGCATTTATTATATCATAAAATGAAGCATTTAACAAGTAAAAGCAACTATTTATTTAAAAAACTTTCATAGAATAAAGTAATCCTACAAAATTTAATAATTATTTTATATAATAATTTAAATTTAAAAACTTGTTCTAATCTTAAGAGTTGAGTTTCTACCTTTTCTAAAAAAAGTAATCGTTCCAAATTCAATTGTATTTAACATCATAACATTTTCTAAACCATTTATTCTTTTAACTACTGTTTGGTGAGGAAAACCATATGTATTTTGATATCCATTCATTGCAACAGCATATCTAAACTTAACACAATTTAAAAACTCATTTATTGATGATGTTTTAGAACCATGATGTGCTACTTTTAATATATCCACGCATAAATTTTTATATTTTCTTGCGAATTTAATCTCTGCTTCTTTTTCGATATCACCAGTAAATAAAAACTTTGTATTAAATATTTCACTATAAATAACTAAACTATTATTATTAACATCTAATTGATTACTTCCAGGCCATAAGACTTTAAAATATATTTTACCAATATAAAATTCATCATTTTCTTTTAAATAATATATTTTTATATCTTTTATATTTAACTTTTCTACTTCATTTAAACTTACCTCATCATAATAGCTCAAAAAAACACTGTTTATTTTAAATTCTTTTATTAAAGTTTTTAATCCTCCAATATGATCACTATCACCATGTGATATAATTACTGCATCAAGTTTTTTAATTCCCTTATTTTTCAAAAAAGAAACAAGCATACTAGCATCTAAATCACCTGTATCAATTAAAATATTTTCTCCATTATACCCAGTATGAATTAATGTAGCATCACCAGATGGCAAGTCAATAAAAGATACTTCATCAGTAGGATTAAAATAAGGTAGATAATACAAAAAAACAAAATATACAATAAATACACATTTAATAATAGTTTTATA
>JAZSIL010000240.1:0-4816 GCA_045533785.1 Bacilli bacterium | reverse complement strand
GGCTGTATCACCACTTATATTTTACCATAATTTGGTATATTTTGTAAAGAGAAAAATATATTTATTTTCTATGACAAAAATGGTTTTATTATTCATTATAACTATAAAACTCTGTATAAATAGAATTATATAATCTATATCCACCGACAAAGTTATATGCATCAAATCCATTTTGAACTAATATTCTTGTTGCAAGATAACTTCTTAACCCACTTTGACACATTACATAAATTTTCTTTGATTTATCTAATTCATTAATTCTTTCTCTTAAATTATCAAGTGGAATATTTATGAAACCTTCTGCAAAACCTCTTCCATATTCTAAAGGTGTTCTTGTATCTAACAAAATTACATTTGAATCTTTTCTTAAAGTATCAATTTCTTCATAATAAAATTGTTTAACTAATCCATTTTCAATATTTTCAACAATAAATCCAGCTAGATTAATTGGATCTTTTGAACTTGAAAAAGGTGGTGCATATGCTAGTTCTAAATATACAAGCTCATTAGCTTTCATTTTAGCTTTAATTGCTGTTGCAATAACATCGATACGTTTATCAACACCATCTTGTCCAATAATTTGAGCACCTAAAATATATAAACTATTTTTATCATATATAACTTTGATTGTTAAAACACTAGCATTTGGATAATAACCTGCATGTGAAAGAGGAGAAAGAATTACTTTTTCATAATTAATATTTTTATTTTTGCACACTTTCTCAGTTATACCTACTGAAGCAATATTTAAATCAAAGACTTTTAAAATCGAAGTTCCCATTGTTCCATGATATGAACTATTAATACCACAAATATTATCAGCAGCAATACGCCCTTGTTTAGTAGCAGGACCTGCAAGAGGAATTAAACTATTTTCATTTGTAATCAAGTTATTAACTTCTACTGCATCTCCTACAGCATAAATATCATTTACTGAAGTATTCATATGTTCATCAACAATAATACTATTCTTTAATCCCAACTTTAATCCTATTTTTTTTGCAAGGATAGTATCAGGAGTAACGCCAACAGCAACAATAACAATATCAGAAATTAAATTTTCGTCTGTTAATTTCGTAACAACTTGATCATTTTCTAATAGTAGTTCTTCTACTTTCTTATTTAACTTTAAAGATACCTTATTCTTCTTTATTGTATTATGAACAAAAGATGCAATATCATAATCAATAGTTGATAATACTTGATGATTTTGTTCAACAATTGTAACATCAATATTTAAATTTTTTAAGTTTTCTGCAATCTCAAGCCCAATATATCCTGCTCCTATGATTACAGCACTTTTTACAATATTTTTATTAAGATATGATTTAATTTTTTTTGTATCTTCGATTGTTCTTAATGTAAATACTTTATCATTTTCTTTATAAAAGGAAGGTAAAACTGGTTTAGATCCTGTTGCAAGTATCAATTTATCAAAAGATTCAATTAATTCTTCATTAGTGATTAAATTTTTTACTATAACTTCTTTTTTTGTTTTATTGATATCTACTACTTCATGATTTGTTCTTACATCAATGTTAAATCTTTTTTTAAAACTTTCTGGTGTTTGAACAGTTAACTGATTATCATCAGTTATTACATCACCTATATAATAAGGTAAACCACAAGTGGCATAAGATATATAATTTGTTCTTTCAAAGATAATTATTTCACATTTTTCATCTAAACGTCTAAGCCTTGCAGCAGCTGATGCTCCGCCTGCAACACCACCAATAATAATTATTTTCATCAATTAATCCTTTCTTTTTAATAAAATGGCCAGATTTTAATCTGACCAGATTTTTTTAGTAGTTTTCTTTTCTTACTTCAAAATAACTCTTAGGATGAGCACATACTGGACATACTTCAGGAGCTTTTTTACCCATTACAAGGTGTCCACAGTTACGGCATTCCCACATAGTTTCTTCAGCTTTTTCAAATACTTGTTGCATTTCAACATTATTTAGAAGTGCACGATATCTTTCTTCATGTGTTTTTTCAATAGCAGCAACTGCTCTAAATTGATAAGCTAAACGAGTAAATCCTTCTTCTTCAGCTTCTTTAGCAAATTTATCATACATGTCTTTCCATTCATAGTCTTCACCTTCAGCAGCAGCAAGTAAGTTTTGTGCAGTATTTCCAAGTTCGCCTAATGCTTTGAACCACAATTTAGCATGTTCTTTTTCATTATTAGCTGTTTGTTCAAAAATAGCAGCAATTTGTTCGTAACCTTCTTTACGAGCTACACTAGCAAAATAAGTATACTTATTTCTTGCTTGGCTTTCTCCTGCGAATGCAGTCATTAAGTTTTGTTCTGTTTTAGATCCTTTTAATTCCATTTTTTTAAACCTCCATTAATATTTTTTATGAAATTAATTTTAACCAATTTTAATTTTGCTTGCAAGTTTCGCAAACATAATGCATATCAAGACTAAATGATGTAAGTGATAATTTTAATCTTTTTTCTAGCATTTCTTTAATTTCAGGAACATGTACATCCATAATATGCCCACAATAATCACACACTACATGTTCATGAGGAATAGTAAGTTTATCAAAGCGATCTGGATTACCAGGTGATTTTACTCTTGCAATGTATTTTTCATTAACTAGTGCATTAAGATTATTGTATATTGTCGCAAAAGCTATACTTGTAATTCGATTTTTCGCTTCAATAAAAATTTCTTCTGCTGTTAAATGACGTTCTGATTCATTTATTATTGCAAGAACTAATTTTCTTTGTTTAGTCATACAAGCTCCTTTCAATAAATTTAGAATTATTCTAATTCTAATAATATTATATCTAAAATATAAATTATTTTCAAATATAATGCTTATTTTTCTATAAAATTTTTACTGTAAATATTTGCAGTTTCTTTACCAACAACTTCAAAGATACATTTAACTAAAAATTGTGAAAGTGATGTAATTGATAAGTCATTAGTTCCCTTTTTTATCCAGTATATTGGTGTAACAACACTTTGTAATCTAAATGCTGCATTTATAAATCCAATTGTAATCCTAACGCCTTTTAGATTATATACCTTCATAACTTTACCACCAAAAAGCACTAAATCTTTAATTGTAGAGACTTTTAGTTTTTCTAAATTAGGAATACCAATATCATAAACAATATTGGATAATAACGTAATAATTTCTCTAATTAATAAAAACAATTCTTCAATTGTAAGCTCAAAGATTGGATTTTTACTATCAGGGTAATACATTTTTGCAACATCGTTTATTAACCACATTAATTCATTAGTAAAAGGTATAAGTTTTGAAGAGTTACTAATTCCAAGTTTAGTTTCTGCAAGAGTTTGATAGTTTACTTTTTTCTTAATATTTACTATACCAAATAATAATTTAACATTAGTACGTCTTGCTGCTAAATGATAATTATACACATTATTAATTTTTTTATTAATTTCTTTTTTATCTTCTTCAGTAATATAATTAAAACCTTGATTAATATGCTTTAAAACAAAATTTCTTTTTCTTTTAATAAAAATAAAAGCACCCCATACAATTCCAATAAAAATACCAAAGCATAACAATAAAATATCCGTAAATGTAAAAGTCATTATTCACACCCTCCTACATTACTATAAACTAATATCGCTTCATCTTTTATTTCATCAATTAATGACAATACTTTATCATTAATATAATTATCTAATAAGAAATATTTCTTTTCTTCTTTTGTATCTTTATCTGAGTCTTTTTTTGGTTTATTTTTCATATTATCAAGTTGATCAATAATATAAGAAATTTTTACTTTTTTAACATCAATAGATAAGTAATCTTCAGTTTCTTTTTTAAACAATCTTTGGAAAAACCCTTTAATGTTTTTAACACTAGCATAAGAAGCCCAAGCTATTTTAAAAACAGAACTAGAAATAATGTCATTTACCATATTTTCTATTTTATCAACCACACGTGTTGTAAGATTAAGTAAATTTTCAAAACTTACTTCTAATATTGGATCTTTTGAATTTGGATAATATAGACTTGCAATATCTTTTATTAACGGAACTGATATATCTTTTAAGGCATTTATTCTAATCGTAAAAAGCTTATTTGAATAGTTATTTAAGTATAATTCTTTATATCGATTTACAACTTCAGTTGGATCAGAAATAGGTTTATTAACAACACTTGTTTTATTGTTTTTTAATCTTATTCTTTTGTGAATTAAACTAATAATTAAATAAGCAATCATTACAAGTAAAATACCAATGATTATACTACCAATAAAAACTAATACTTTATATATTGTAGTAGATAATAAGTTTTTAAAATTAACCAAAAACATTTTATTCACCACTTTCATCTATAATTAGTTTAGCTTCCTTAATTGATTCTTGATAAATTTCATTTTCAATTTCTTCTATAGTTTTTCCAATATTATTTATTCTAAACTCATTATATAAATATTTTCTTGTAATTACTCCGATTCTTGCTGTTAAAAATCCATTTGCAGCACCTTCCATGATAGCAGCTATTGGTTTTCCAATTGCAGGTAAATCTTTAAAAAATTTACTACACGCATTAACTAACCATTCTGCAATATTAGATGATTCAATTGAATAAGCAATTAATGCATTTCTAAATACTTTAAACATTAATTTACCAAGTTTTGTATATGTTGGACGATAACCACATTTAACAACTATCTGCATAATCATTCTAATATTACTGATTATAGTAGTTCCTGCATCAAAAGTATTATTTTTAGAAATTCCTGTAGAACATGCTACTTTAACACTAGTTGCCCAAATGATTTTATTAATATCTTTTTTAATATATTTATCAT
>JAZSIL010000087.1:0-4936 GCA_045533785.1 Bacilli bacterium | reverse complement strand
TGTAAAGCTACTTCAATTGGCATACCATGAGTATCCCAACCATGAACAATTGGAGCATAATAACCATCCATATTTTTATACTTAATAATGATATCTTTTAAAATCTTATTTAAAGCATGTCCAATATGCATATTACCATTAGCATATGGAGGACCATCATGTAAAAAGAATGGTTCTTTACCTTCATTTTTCTTTACTACTTTTTCATAAATATTAAGTTCTTCCCATTTTGCTTGAATTGGGCGTTCATTAACACCTAAATTTCCACGCATTGGGAAATCAGTTTTTGGCATTAATAATGTATATTTAAAGTCTTTTGTTTTTAAGTCCATGATAGACTCCTTTCTGTTTTAATGTTTAACACTTATTTTTACGATTGTTCGGTTTTTCTTTGACAAACCAATTATTTCTAATATTTCAACACGACCAAACTTTCTTATTGAAAGCAAATCGCCAACTTTCACTGTATGAGTGATATTTAAACACTCTTTATGATTGATTAATACAAGACCTGAAGTAATTAATTCTACAGCCTCACTTCGTCCTGAATTAATAGATTTTGCAACAACAGCATCCAACCTCATGCTTGCTACATTAATTACTTTTGTTTCTTCTTTTGATTCTTTCGGAATAAACTCTTTAACTATTTTAAAGTTCATTCGTTGATGAGATATCATTGTTAAATTATTTATAAGATACTCACTAATTTCTTTACTAGCAAAGATTGTAATTAGATTACCATCTACGATGATATCACCAAAAGTATTTCGCTTAATTCCAAAAGCCATAATTGTTCCAAGAACATTACGATGAGATATTTCACCAAATTTAGGATCAAATTCGCTTTGTAATATGACAATATCATAATTAACTTTTGAATTATCTAAATAGCCAATCAATGCTCTTTTTCTTTCAGCACCTTCATATCCGCCAAACAATAATAACTCTATATCATGACTTTTAACGGTATATATTTCTTTTTGCTCTTCAAAATCAAGAAAATCAGTAAGCACAATATCGCCACGCGAAACGATTTTTTTATAATCACCAAGTTTATCTTTAATCATCAATATGGCCAAATTCCTTAACCCACTTTTCTAAACTACCATCAAGAAAAGCATCATTTGATGCAATAAGGTATGATTCAGCACCTATTTGATATACTCTACCATTAATTGCATAATTTAAACCAGATAAAAAAGATAAAACACGATTACAAACATTAACATCTTTAACTGTATCAAAATTTAATAATACTGGACAATCACTTAGTATTGCTTCAGCTAGTTCAATCATTTGATCATCAATTGTACCATCATCTTGTAAATTATAACTTAATAAACGATCAAATGAAGTACCAAGATTTTTTTTACTTACTTTCTTTTTTGTAAACATTTTAATCACCTATTTTGAAAAAATTTGTCCAAGACGTACAAATGTAGCACCATGATTTATTGCAATTTTATAATCATTACTCATCCCCATTGAAAGTTCAGTACATGGAGCATATGGTAAATTTAGTGCTTGTACTTCTTTTTGCAATTCAACCATTGCATCAAAATAAGATGCAATTAAATCTTCATCAAAAGTATTTTTCCCAGTAGTCATAAGTCCTACAACTTCAATTTTTTCATACTTTGCAAGACTCTTAATAAAAGGAATAACTTTTGATTCATCTAGGCCTGCTTTATTAGGACTACTTGCGATGTTTACATATACAAAACATTTAAGAGGATCTTTTCTTTTTCTTGTTTTATTAATAGCATTAGCAAGATCAATACTATCAAGAGAATGTAAATAATCAATTGAGTCCACAAAAGCACTATTTAATTTTGGAGGTATTTTGATAATTCCAAAATAATGCCAAGTAATAGGATAATCCTTTAAAGCTTCATACTTTTCTAAAAATGAATCTTTTCTATTTTCACCTATATCAGTAATTCCAGCTTCTACAATTTCTTTTGTTTTATTAATATCAAAGTATTTAACTGCTGCAACTACTTTTACATTAGTATGAGCCTCTAAAGTTTGTCTAACTTTTGCTACTTGATCTTTCACTGCCATATTCTCACCTCTTTTTTATTATTAATTTTTATTCTTTCTTATTATACCATATTTTAGAAAATATTACAAGTTATTAAACCATAGATATTTATGAAGAAATTTTTACTTTAATTTATCTATTTTTACATGATACTTTTTAAATCTAAATTAATTTTAAATTGTTATTTTACTTTTCTACAAACTTTTTATAATCTTCTTCACTTGCAAAAAAGCCCTACTTATGATAAAATATATAAAGCCACAAATATTTAATTAAGAAAGGAAAAACAATTATGGTAAAAGAACGAAGAATTTTTACATCTGAATCTGTTACTGAAGGCCATCCTGACAAAGTGTGTGACCAAATTTCTGATGCAATCTTAGACGATATTTTGGCACAAGATCCTTCTGCTCACGTAGCATGTGAAGTATGCGCAACAACAGGACTAGTTATGGTAATGGGTGAAATCACTACAACTGGGTACTGTGATGTACAAAAAATTGTACGCGAAACAGTTGCTAATATCGGCTACAATCGTGGAAAAATTGGATTTGATGCTGAAAACCTTGCTGTACTTGTTTCTTTAGATTCACAATCACCTGACATCGCAATGGGTGTTAAAGATGGTGATGGTGCGGGTGACCAAGGAATGATGTTTGGTTATGCTTGCAAAGAAACACCTGAATACATGCCACTTCCAATTATGCTTGCTCATAAACTAGCAAAACGTTTAGCTGATTTAAGAAAACTAGAAGGACATAATGAACTTCGCCCTGATGGTAAAACTCAAGTATCTGTTGAATACGATGAAAATAATAATCCTGTCAGAATTGACACAATCGTAATATCAACACAACACAATGAGGAAGTTACACAAGAATATTTAAGAGAATTAATGATTACAGAAGTTATTAATAAAGTTATTGATCCATCTTTAATTGATGATGAAACAAGAATCTTTGTTAATCCAACTGGAAGATTTGTAATCGGCGGTCCTAAAGGTGATACTGGACTTACTGGTAGAAAAATCATCGTAGACACTTATGGTGGATATGCACCTCATGGTGGTGGGGCATTCTCTGGTAAAGACCCAACTAAAGTAGATAGAAGTGCTTGTTATGCTGCAAGATATGTTGCTAAAAACCTAGTAGCAGCAGGATTTGCAGATAGAGTTCAAATCCAATTATCTTACGCAATCGGTGTTGCAGAACCAACAAGTATTTGTATTGACACATTTGGCACATCAAAATACTCTGAATTTGAACTTATCAAAATTGTAAGAGAAAACTTTGATCTAACTCCAAAAGGAATTATTAATACACTAAACTTAAAACGTCCTATCTATAAACAAACTGCTGCATATGGACATTTTGGAAGAACTGATATTTCACTTCCTTGGGAACAACTTGATAAAGTTGAAACTTTAAAAAAATATTTAACTAAATAGTAGGTATAATATGCTAAATAAATTAATGTCTTCAATTCGTAAAGAAATTTACGAAACAATTGAAAAATTAGGATATCTTGACAATCAAATTATCCCAAACCAAGATGCAATTATTTTAGAAACACCGAAAGATAAAAGTTTTGGTGATTATGCTACAAACGTTGCAATGCGTCTTGCTAAAGTTGCAAGAAAAGCTCCACTTGTAATCGCAAATGAAATTTGTGGAAATTTAGATATTAACAAAATTCATCTATCTAAAATTGATGCTGTTGCACCAGGTTTCATTAACTTAACAATTGATTTGAATTATTTATCTAATATTATTAGCCAAATTAATACTGAAGGTACTTCATATGGTAATCTATCAATCGGTGAAAAAGAACACATCTGTTTAGAATATGTTTCTGCTAACCCAACAGGTTACTTACATGTAGGACATGGTCGTGGTGCTGCATATGGTGCAAGTCTTGCAAATATTCTAAAAAAAGCAGGATACAAAGTAAATAGAGAACATTACGTAAATGATGCTGGAAACCAAATAACTAACATGGCTAAATCAGTTTATGCACGTTATGAAGAACTATTTGGAAGACCTCTAAACATTCCTGAAGATGGATATCACGGTAAAGAAATCATTACTGTTGCGGAAGAATTCAAAAAACAATATGGGGATGAATATCTAGATAAATTTGATTTAAATCTATTTAGAAAGTTCGGTACAGAAAAACTTTTAAATAATTTAAAAAGAGATTTAAAATCATTCAATGTTGAATTTGATACATGGTTTTCTGAAACTTCACTATATGAATCTGGAGCTGTAGAAAACACTTTAAATCTTCTAAAAGAAAAAGATTTCACTTATGTTAAAGATGAAGCTTTATGGTTAAAAACTTCTACATACCGCGACGAAAAAGATAGAGTAATTGTTAAATCAGATGGAAGTTATACTTATCTTCTTCCTGATATTGCATACCACGCAAATAAACTATCTCGTGGATTCACTCACCTAATTGATGTACTTGGCGCTGATCATCATGGTTATATTGATAGACTTCATGCTGCTGTATCAATGGTTGGTGGAGACTCTAACTTAATTGACGTTGAAATTCTTCAAATGGTAAGAGTAATTGAAAATGGTGAAGAAATTAAAATGAGTAAACGTAGTGGTAAAGCAATCACACTAATTGATTTAATCAATGAAGTAGGAACTGATGCTTTAAGATACTTCTATGTTGAAAAAGCACTTTCAACTCATATGGATTTAGACTTAGGTCTTATGAAACAAAAATCAACTGATAATCCAGTATACTACGCACAATATGCACACGCAAGAATCTGTGGTATCTTTGAAAAATGGAACAACTTAGGTAATAGTTTTGAACCTGTTAAAGAGTTTAAGACTTTAGACCTTTCAAAAATTCAAGATTTATGTTTAGCATTAATCA
>JAZSIL010000311.1:0-2493 GCA_045533785.1 Bacilli bacterium | reverse complement strand
ATTATCTCCATCAGTATATATCTCAAGTGATTCGCCTTCTTTTATACGCATTGTTCTTCTTAATTCTTTTGGAAGAACGATTCTTCCTAAATCATCTATTCTTCTTACAACGCCTGTTGCTTTCATAATAACATCTCCTTTTTGGGTTTTCTATGTTTATTATGAACTTTTTTCCAAAGATTATACTTAAATAATAATATTTTCTAAGAATTTTGTAAGTATATATATATAACTATTTTTATAATCTTTTGGATCTATATGAATAAATATACGATTTTGTTTCATTGAAAAAGTAAATAATGGCGCATTTTTAGTTGCGTTATGTGATAAATCTTTATAATTAATTTTTGATGTTGTTTCTTCATCAAAATTAATTATAATTTCATCCTTTGTTTCTTTAAAGTTTTCTATGCCTTTTGATTTTAACAAAAATTCTAAATATTTAGTTTCCATATATAATAAAATATCTTCATTTAATTCACCATATCTATCCGTATACTCAAGAATTAGACTCTTAATTTGATCTCTTGATTTAATTCTACTGATTTCTTTATGCATTGTGATTCTTATTTCATCATCAATTACATAGTTTGGATCGATATGTTTCGAAATAGAAATATTAAAATATTTATGTTCTTTTTCATCTTCTTTAACACCTTTAAGCTCATTTATAGCTTCATCTAGCAATTTCATATATAAATCCATACCTATTGCATCAATAAAACCGGATTGTTCATCGCCTAATATATCTCCTGCACCTCTAATTGCAAGGTCTTTCATAGCTATTTTATATCCGCTACCAAGTGATGTGAATTCTTTTATCGCATCAAGGCGTTCTTTTGCCTGTTGAGTTAAAACTTTATGTGGTTCATACATTAAATATGCATATGAAATTCGGTCACTTCTACCAACTCTACCTCTAATTTGATATAACTGGCTTAACCCTAAATGATCAGCTTTTTCAATAATTAATGTGTTTGCGTTTGGAATATCAATACCTGTTTCAATTATTGTTGTACATACTAAGACATCATATGCTTTATCTAAGAATTTTACAAGTTCATCTTCGATAGTTTCTTTACTCATTTTACCATGTATTAATCCTACTTTAGCTTTAGGGCATAGTTTATGTATCTTAGAAACAATTCTATCTAGTTCATCAATATGATTTAATAAATAGAATACTTGACCTCGTCTCCCCATTTCTCTGTTTATCGCTTCTCTAATTACAGAATCATTAGTTTCTAAAACATAAGTTTGAACAGGAAGTCTATTAGTTGGTGGAGTTTCAATTAATGATAAATCTCTTAATCCTGATAGCGCCATTTGAAGAGTTCTTGGAATAGGTGTCGCTGTTAGAGTTAAAATATCAACATTTGCTTTTAATTCTTTTATTCGTTCTTTATGTAATACACCAAAACGTTGTTCTTCATCTATTATTAATAAACCAAGATTCTTAAATTCTAAATCGTTAGAAAGTACTCTGTGAGTACTAATGACAATATCTACATAACCCTTTTTAAGTCCTTCTAGGACTATTTTTTGTTTAGAAGTTGGAACAAAACGATTAAGTAGTTCTACTCTAACACCATATTTTTCAAATCTTTCTTTAAAAGTATAAAAGTGTTGTCTTGTAAGAACTGTTGTTGGCGCTAAATATACCACTTGTTTGCCATTATCTACAGCTTTAAATGCAGCACGCATAGCTACTTCAGTTTTACCAAAGCCTACATCGCCGCAAACTAAACGGTCAAGTGGTTTTTTACTTTCCATATCTTGTTTAACTTCGTTGATTGCTTTAATTTGATCAGCAGTTTCTCTAAATTCAAAGTCTGATTCAAACTCTAATTGTTCTGTAGAGTCTTTAGCATATATATACCCTTGTTTTAAATCACGTTCAGCTTGAACTTTTATAAGTCGTCTTGCTACATCCATGACTTTCTCTTTAATTTTAGCCTTCTTTTTCTTCCACTCTTTACCTGTTAGATTATTTAACTTAGGTTTTGCATCTTTTGAAGTGTTATATTTTTCTAATAGATATATATTTTCTACTGGAACATATAATTTTCCTTCATCTGCATATTGAATATGAAGATAGTCAATTTGTTTTTCTCTTAATGTTTTTGTTTCAATTCCTAAATAAATACCAATTCCATATTCTTGATGAACTACATAATCGCCTGGTTTTAAATCATCTTTATCATAGATTTTTGTAGTATTCTTATAATATTTATGATATTTTCCTTGTTTTGATATTTTACCTGGTGCAAATTCGTTTGGAGTAAGTATTTCTAAATTATATTCGTAGTCTATAAAGCCGTATGCATTTTTAGATACCACTAAATTGATACGATTTTCTTTAATCTCTTCTCCTTTATTAAATGAAATACCATTATTCGTAAATACATTTTCTAAAAATGCTAGCTTTTTTTCATCAAAATGTGTAATTACATATGTTTTTGCTTTATTAAGTTTTATATCTTCAACAACAAG
>JAZSIL010000127.1:0-3216 GCA_045533785.1 Bacilli bacterium | reverse complement strand
AATTAAACCTAGCTACATTCAATTTTATAACGATGTTGAAAATGCATATTATACATTAGAAGAATTAGAATCATTTACTAAGACTGAATTAAATTCCCTTGAATTTGATGAAGATAGATTAAATGAAATTAATGATCGTCTAAGTGTTATTACAAGATTAAAACGTAAGTATAAACTAGATGTTGCAGGTATCATAGCTTTAAAAGCTGATTTCGAAAAGCAAATTGATGATGTTGAAAATTATGATTTCTTTGAAAAAGAACTCAGTGAAAAAGTTAAATTAAGCTACGGTTTATTAAAAGATTGTTCGATTAAGTTAACTAATCTAAGAAAAAATAAAGCTAATATTTTAAAAAATAATATTTTAAATACTTTAAAAGATTTGATGCTAGAAAAAGTTAAATTAGAATTTTTATTTAATGAACCCGTATATTCGAACTTTTTAGATAATTCATGCTTTGGTAAAGATGGTGTCGATTTATGTGATATTTTGATTTCCTTTAACTTAGGAGAAAATTTAAAACCACTTGCTAAAGTAGCATCTGGTGGTGAAATGTCGAGAGTAATGCTTGCATTAAAAGCTCACTTATTTATTAATAAAAACCTATCTACAGTTATTTTTGATGAAATTGATACTGGTATGAGTGGTGCTGTTGCTGAAGGTGTAGCTAAAAAGTTAAAAGAAATGAGTAAAAATATGCAAGTCTTTTCTATTACGCATTTACCGATTGTTGCCTCAAATGCTGATAATCATTTATATGTAAAAAAAGATTTTGTTAATGATTTAACAGTTACAAATGTTGTGGAACTTTCATTTGATGAAAAAATTGAAGTTCTTGCTGAAATGATTTCTCCAAATGATTCAACAGGTAAAGCAAAAGAAGTTGCAAAATTAATGCTTTTAAAAAATAAATAAAAATAAAAAATGTAATAATTATGTATCCATTAAATACATTGATTATTACATTTTTGTTTTGTTAATAATAAATTTGAAAGGAGGAATACTTTGAAAAAAGTTTTATTTTTTATCATCTTTTTATGTTTATGTTTAACAATTAATTTAGATCTTTTAGCAAATGATGATATTTATGTAATTCCAGGTGGCGAATCAATTGGATTAAAAATTGAGACTGGAGTTGAGGTTGTTGGAAAGTATAGCGTTCAAACACAAAATGGAAAAAAGAATCCATGGGCAAATAGTAACATTGATATCGGAGATTACATTATAAAAATTAATAATCTTAATGTTCCTAATAATGAAACTTTAATTAAAATTTTAAAAGATATCAAAACTGATAATTGTACTTTAAAGATAAAAAGAGATAATAAATATTTTGAAACAACAATAAATATTGTTAAGACAACTACAAATGAACCTTCAATTGGGCTTTATATAAAAGATAAAATGTTAGGTATTGGTACTTTATCTTTTATTTATAACGATAAATTTGCTTCATTGGGACATGGAATTTATGAAAATAATGAGCTTGTAAATATTAATCATGGAGATTTAACATATTCTAATGTTTTAAGTATTAAGAAAGCAACATTTAATAAAGCTGGAGAAAAGCGAGCAACATTAAATTCTGATACTATCGGATCAATTGATTTAATTAAAGACACTGGTGTTTATGGTAGTGTTAAGAAAAATATTGTAAAAAACAAAGTAAAAATAGCTGAAGTTAATGAGGTAAAATGTGATAATGCAGAAATATATACAGTTATAAACGGTAATAATGTTGAAAAATTTAGTGTTGAAATTATTGAGACAAAAGAACAAAATAGTATCCAAAGTAAAGGTATTAAATTAAAAATTACCGATTCATCTCTTATAAATGAAACTGGAGGCATTGTTCAAGGAATGAGTGGTAGCCCAATAATTCAAAATGGTAAATTAGTCGGTGTTGTTTCACATGTAACTTTAGATAATCCAACAATTGGATATGCAGTATACGCAAAATGGATGTATGATGAACTAATAAGTTATTAGTATTATATGCTAATCTCCCAAAATTAAACATATTTTATACCATATCTTCAAATTATACAAATATTGACAAATTATTTTTATATGTCGAACAAAAAATTATCTTTTAAATTGATTAAAAACGTTGAAATATGGTATTATATAAAAGCATTTGAAAGGGGGATATTATAATGCAAAATATTAAAATATTAATAGCTGAAGAATTAGAAAATAATCAGCTTAAACTTGCTGAACATTTACAAAAAGAAGGGGGATTTAATGTTCTTGGGAGTTATGATGAAAATGAGAAAATTTTAAATACATTAAAAATTGTTCAAATTGATGTATTGATCGTATGTTTATTTAAAGCAAAATTTGATGGTGTAAAATTAATTGAAGAACTAAAACATAATTCACAAGAATATTTAAAACCTAAAAGAATTATTGCTGTAACTCATTTTGTTAGTAATTATGTAAATTCTAAATTAAATGAATTAGAAGTTGATTACTTAGCGGTAGAACCTTTATATTTAGATATGTTTACTAATACGATTAAAGAAATGTTTGTTGTAAAAAATGAATATGGTTCTCAAAGTAATTATGATCCAAATTTAGATGGAGAAATAACTGATATCCTTCATGAAGTGGGAGTTCCTGCTCATATTAAAGGTTATTTATACTTAAGAGAAGCAATAACAATGGTATATCACAATATTGATATTTTAGGTGCTATTACTAAAATCTTATATCCTGATGTAGCAAAAAAATTTAATACAACTTCATCAAGAGTAGAACGTGCAATTAGACATGCTATTGAAATTGCTTGGGTAAGAGGTAATGTTGAAGCAATAAGTGAAATTTTTAGTTATACAATTAGTTATAATAAATCTAAACCTACTAATTCTGAATTTATTGCTATGATTGCTGATCGTTTAAGACTTAATCACAGTAAAGAAAAAAGAATTAGATATATTGCATAAAAAAATAGACACTTAAAGTGTCTATTTTTTATTACTTGTTAATAAATTATAGTTGCATTAAAACTACAATTAAAGCAATGATAGCACTACCACCTAATAATAATGCTAAAGTTGCAATAATGATTTTTCCACCTAATGTGCTTTGTGGAGCTTTAGTAATAACATATTCTTTAGAACCATCTGCACGTTTAGTTGTTTTAACTATTGGAGTTTTCTTTTGTTTTTTTACTTTTTTACTCATTTTTTATAACCTCGATTATTAAACTATTA
>JAZSIL010000187.1:0-2537 GCA_045533785.1 Bacilli bacterium | reverse complement strand
TAATTAGCATAATAGAAATTTAAATAAATCCTCATCTAATATAACATTGTTATATTAGTATTGCATCAATTACTTTTTGGTGATGATTAAGTTTATCTAATGTTGGGTTTTTCAATTATTCTTTTAATTTTTTATTATTTTAAGTTTTCAAGGCATATTTATCTATTATTTTTTTAACAAAATTAATATAAGTTTCATTTTGAAATAACCAATCTAGTAAG
Source organism: Bacilli bacterium (assembly GCA_045533785.1). GTDB lineage: Bacteria > Bacillota_I > Bacilli_A > ML615J-28 > CAG-313 > UBA1737. Next base: position 2,316 of record JAZSIL010000187.1, on the reverse strand, counting down.
ACTAAATTTGTTATTCTAATGATATTATATGCAATGGATTTTAAATTTACGATGCCCTGAATCTTAAATTTACCAATATAGGGTAATTGGTTCAGTTCATAGAATTGTTTTAATGTTCCGTAAGGGGATTCCACAACGGGCCTTAAACTGTATTTTTCTTTTGCTTCTGGAGTTTCCATTTTAAGCAGCATTTCAATCATGGCCTCTGATCCATAAACAATATATTGTCGATTAGTCATTTTCTCAGTTAAGCATTGTTCTTTATAAAAACAATTTTTACAAGCTTCTGAATTAGAATAAAAGCTTTTAACTTTATCGGGAAGACGTATCGTTCCAAAACTTGTTTTTTTAACATTTTCTTCACTATATTGATATTTTAAAGGGAAAAGATATCCTGCAAAGCAAACGATAAATTTATTAAGGTAATTGATATATACATTATCTTTACTGACAGGATTTATTTTTAGTGCATCTTTATTCTCTCGTGATTGAGTTGCATTAGGAATGAATCCTTCTATTTGGTTTTTTTGCAAATAATCAATCACCAATTCATTACAATAACCAGCATCAGCCAGCAAATTCTCAAATTTAAACCCAACATTTTTCATCGCCAGATCAGTAACAATGGGCAAGTCATAATCATCTGTTGGATTTTGTGAGACATAAGTTGCAAGTATTAAATGCGTCGCACAATCAACACACGTTTGAAGATTATACGAAATCTCTGCTTTATTCTTTTTATTATACATCCAACGAGCTTCAATATCATTCACAGGAACAGATTTCTGACCACTAATTTTTAATTCAGCATACATTCTTTCCAATAATTCTAATTTCTCCACTAATGATTTACGTTCATCATAATAAAACTTTCGAGCATTAAATTTAAGATTTTTAACCTCTTCTTCACGCAATTCACCTTTTAAAACTTGGATTAAAGTTTTTAAATCATGTTTTCTGATAACTTTATAATTTGAATTATATGCTTTTATTTTTGTTCCATCCACACTAACATCAACAAATTCACTCAAACCCAAGTCTTTAGCCATTTGCACAGTTTTACCTAAAATTCCTTCAAAATGAGGCATGAAATAATTTTTATAACGAGTAACCGACTCTTTAGAAACAGGAATGCCTTCCATTACCAATTTATAAACAGAATCTGTTTTTGTAAAATCTGCAATTTTTCTGGCTGAAGATTCTTTCAATATTTCAGACAGTAAAATAAGTCCTAGCATATTTTTTAAAGGCAATGGAGGTCTACTTCTTTTATATATAATTTTTCGCTTGCAAAAGTCCATACAATATGTTTCAACGAAAAACAGTACAAAAAACACAATATGATCTTCAGGAATGTCTTCGATTGTTTTTCGTTCAATGAACTTTTCACGATATTCATCATATTTAGCCATACCAAAATTCATCTCCTTAAATTGAATAAAATCATCTAATTTAATCTGAAATATTATAATTCTTATCAAATTCTTATTTAATAAGTTAAAATTAATTAAATTTAAGTATACCTAAATTTAAACTATTCAAATTAAATATAGATAATAATAATTATGTTATATTAAGTATAAATTATTATCTATTATTTTTTAAAGAATTAAGACAATATCTGCTAATTAAATTATAATAGTATAATTAATTTAAAAAATAGTATTAATTATTATGATTAAAAAATCGTTGGTTGATCATATAGGGAATGTAAAGTAATCAGAATAAGAAATAGGAAAAAATAATTAGAAATAATTTAAAATCAAAGAAAAATAAAATTTTGCCACTTACTCAATCACAATAATAACAGCCGTCCTGACCAAAGACCAGCATTGCCTTTTTATTATCCTTTTGAGCCTGACTTACTGCCTGATTTAAATCAGTCGTGTTGTTAATAGCATCAGCTGCAAAGCTAACTGATACGCTGCAGGTCAAAATAGCTATTACAAACAATACATACAATATTTTCTTCATTAGGCTACCCCCATTATAATCAATGCAAATATGAATACATCAGTACACAAATGCGTGATGTATGATACCATTATATTTTTCGTTTTGATATAACCAATGAATTCAAAGATTGAGCCTAAACCCTGCAATACAAGTACAGAAAACAATGATCTGAAATCCATTGCATGCAACAATGCAAAGAATACCATTACAATTAGCATTGATACTACAACAGACAGTTTACGATTATTGGAATACTTGTACAATATCCTTAAAAATAACATGAATGGGACAAACTTAATTAACTCCTCACCCATCAATGAAAACAACAATGCAACAATGGATGCAATATTTAAAGAATTT
>JAZSIL010000258.1:0-3842 GCA_045533785.1 Bacilli bacterium | reverse complement strand
TAAGTTTTAGATTTTTGTTTTACTAATTCATAATCATTAAAACATGCAATCAATCCACTTATTAAAAGGTGTATCAAAGCAGAAATCGTTAAGAATCCACCAATGATCATTAACCCAAATGGAATATATTGAAATATTACAAACAATGCAGCAAGTCCAATCATCATTATTTCTTCAGTATCTGGAAACTCCACCGGTCCAATAATCAGCCTTAATAATCCTCCAATAAGCAATAATCCAATTCCACCAACTAAAAATATAATTCCAAGCACTTTGGTAATTACTCTAACAGTTATCAACATTTTCTTTCCTGGCATAATTTATCACCTCACATATAAAACAAATAAAACTTTTATTTGTGACAAATATTTTAATATTCTAACAAATCTTCAATGTTACACCCTAGTGTTTTAGATAATTTTAAAAGAATATCTACTTGAGATTTATTAATATCATTGTTTCTTTGTTCATACATTTGTATATTTCTAATTGATACACCAGATTTAACAGCAAGTTCATTTTGTGAAAGCCCAGCTGCCTTTCTTATTCTTTTTAAATTTGTTTCTCTTTGTTTGTTATTTATATATTCATCAGCAATATCATAAAATTTTGTTATATCCGCTTCATGTAATGTATTATATAATGATAATACTTTTTCCACAGGAAAATTTCTATTTATATCAAAAAAAGAAATATTTCTATAATTTTGATATTGTGCAAGCACCCATCCTACCCAGTAATGTTCAGAAGGAATATAAAAACGTTGTGGAATTATAAAATCAGGTTCACTAGTTACATAGTTTAATAAATCTATTGCTGAATGGCCAACTAAATAAATAGGATTTCCTTTTTCTATTTCTTTAGCAACAAAAGAATTACAAAATGTATCCCAAAAAATTATTGGATCATAACCACAGGACACTGCATATTGAAACATGGTACCTAAATTATCTGAAGCATGTTCTAAATAGCTTTTATCATAAGATTTCATCGTAATTCTTTATCCCCTTTCTAATAATATCAATCATAAATAGACCATTTATATCCTCATTTAATCTCAAATCATTAAAATAATTATTTCTTGCAGTTTTATCACGTGTTAGTCTTTTAATATAATATTCTTCACAAAGGGCAACTTCATAATCAATAAATTTAATATTTGATATAGCTTTTTCTGACTTTAAAACTATTTGTATTCCTAAATTTCCTAATTTCATTGCACGTGACAATTGGTTTAAATTAATGGTATTATTAATAAAATCTTTCACGAAACTAAAGTATGAGTCATCAGCCCTATATCCAATGATAATATCATATAATTCCACATTAATATAAAAATTATCAATTATATATTCTTTTGATTTTGCTGCGATTATATTATTATCATCAAATGAACGATGTTTTAAAAGTATTGCTAACCAATTAAGAATAGAATATTTAGACTCTCTTAAATCTAATATTTTGAAGTTTTTAATATCAAGTTCATAGATGTTTGCATAACCATTTTGCGTGTTTGAGGTACATGCCCATTCTTTTGCTAGTTCTAAATTTTCAGTACAATAAAAAACTAATCCATAATCATTTTTAGGATTACGAATTCCAAAACAAGGTTTAGAAATAATATTTTTTGAACCGTGATAAATTATCATTTTAAACACCCTCTTCAATTACAATTAAATCATTATAATGATAGTTTGTCAATGCTTTTATTATTTTTTATTATATATAGTAATTAAATCACCTATTGCTTCTTTTAGAGAATCTCCTAACCCATCTCCTAAATTATCAAGATCAGATTGTAATGCATCAATTCTATGATTAAGTCTTTCTATTTCTTCCCAAATACTTAAATCATTTTGAAAAGATTGTTCTTCTTCGTTATATTCTTCTTTTGGCTTAACAAATATGACACTATTTCCTTTTAATGAAACTTTAATATTATTTAATTCGCCAATAAAAATGTGATCTGTAAAGAAAGATTTATTAAATGAAGGATATTGATTATTAAGAGAAACTAGTCTATTATAATTATATTTAACAATTTTTTTAAGTCTATTTGGAACAATAAATTCAATTAAGGATTTTGCTTCAACAGTATTCCAAGGAAGAGCAAGAACAAAACCATCTTTAGGAATAACGAATTCAAAATCTTTACAACCTCTTCTATTATCATAACTTGATTTTACTACCAAACATGGATTATTGTTTTTCATTCCATCAATTTTTGAATAAAAAAATCCATCAGGTCCACAAGTAGGCAAAAAATAATTACAATGTTTTGATAAAAAACAAATTTCACTCATCATATCTACAGCAATAACTAAATAATCTTTAGGAGCAGGATGAGTTTTTAAATATCTTTTACCTGGTACATGATAACCATTATTAATTACAGATGCCGGTGCAATAGTGTTATTATACAAAAAATCTGTCCATAGCATTATAGGTGCTTCTTCATTAATTTTAGTATTTATACTAAATTCTTCTATATCATTGCTGCTATTATCGACTTCTAAAAAATAATTAATATCCACCCCAAAATGTATTGAAAGTTGTTTTAAACAATCAATAGATGGTGTATTAATACCATTTTCCCATTTAGAAATTGATTGATATGTAATACATAAAGCATCAGCCAAATCTTTTTGTGTTTCATTTTTTGATAATCTTAAATTCTTAATTTTATTTCCTATACTATTCATTTTTAAATCCTTTCATTATTAAGTAAGCTTACACTAATATTATAACAACTTTATTCATAAAATACAATAACAAATTAGTTGAGACTATAAAAAAATAACTCACCTAAAAGATGAGTTAAAATATTCCATAAATAAGGTACTAATTTTATTTATTATAATCAATAATAGCTTCAACTAATTTTTTTGCATCTTCTTTATGCTTTATAGCAATTATAAAAAAATCACCAAGTTTTTCGCTTTGATCATTTAAAACATTAAATTTATAGATATCAACTATTCTATCTACAGTAAATTTATCTTCATACTCTAAATTAGTTACTCTCAAAGATGCATAATACTTTTTAAAGCCACCAAATCCTCCTGCATAACTGATATTTAATTTATCATCAATGATTGATAACAACATAAAAGAAGGCATCTTCTTGTCATTTCCAATTCTAGTCATTTCCATATAGATAACTTTATTACTAGTGGATGTATATGATTTGTAGGAATTATATATTATTCCTTTTTCGTCAATTTAGTTCTTTTTTTTTAGTTGTAGATTAATTTTTTTATAATTCATAAAAACTCCTAGTATTTAATTAAAGTTTTAAAACCATCACGATAAGTATTTGGTTTTTTATCCATATATTTTTTTATGCTTTCTTCAAAGTGTTCACATTCACTTTCTGTAAAAATCTTACTAATACAGTTGATACTAAAGACTTCTTGTTTTTCGTTACATAAAAATAAAGGTACATAACAAATTACATCACGCCATGATTTACTTGCATTTTCTCCTAAAATAATATCATCTTCAACACTGAAATATTCTTTAGGCCAATATGAATTAGAACATACTAAGTATTGATTTAGTCTTAATTGATATTTAGTAATTAAGAATGATGGATATTTATAAATTAATACTGAATCAAATTCATCAGAAAAACATGCGATATAAAGAGGATCTAATGATATTACTTTTGCAAGCTGCATATCGCCATTTTTTAAAGTGTTTTGTACATTTTTTAAATTTCTTTTAACACTTTTTATATCATCTTTATCTAATTTTAATTCAATAATGATTTCTTTTACTTTTTTCTTTGAAATCTTAAATCCACCAGGATTGTATCCAGCCATAGTTATACCTTCTTTCTA
>JAZSIL010000084.1:0-2466 GCA_045533785.1 Bacilli bacterium | reverse complement strand
TATCATTATTTTCATAATCAACATTACGTACCAATAATAGCATTGATAACAAACATTCTTCAATAATATTACAACCATTAATAGAACTTTCTATTTTAAGTTTTTTTACTATTTTATCAAAAAATGAAGATACTTTTATGAACAGTGGAGCTATACTCAATGTTTCATTTGCAATTGACTCTATTTTTAATAAAAGTTCACTATTTAATGAATCTAATTTACGTATTTTAATTTTCTTAAATAAAAATTCATATTCACATAAATCACTTAATTGCTTAAGTACCTCTAAATTAAATTCATTTGTTTTAATTAAAGAAAGTACTACTAATGCTTGAATATAGCAATCAGCTTCTTTTAACATCTTTTTACTAGAAAAAGCCATTTCATTATTAGAAGCTAATGATTTGTACATCAATTTAGATGAATTTAAAATTTTTTGATATTTCAACTTATAAAGTTCTAAAAATTTTTGTTCCATATAAAACTCCTATTTACTTGTACTTCCAAAACCACCATTTCTGACTTCAGTTACATCATCATCTTCTGTAATACCATATTCTAAAAAAATTCCTTGAACAAACGCTGATCCTTTTTTTAGTAAAACTTCTTTGTCTTCTTTTGCATCACAAGTAATTTTACAATAAATATGACCTTCATTATCAGAAAAATAATAATCACTATCTATAATACCAACAGTATTATCTAGTTGTAAACGAAACTTAAACCCTAATCCACTTCTTGGATAAATTTTTAAAACCCATCCATCATTAATTTTTACTCTAATACCTGTAGGAATTAAAACAGTTTCACCTTTTTTTAACATTACAGCATCAGGCATAAAGAAATCATAACCTGCAGATCCAATAGTGGCACGTTTAGGAAGAACGATGTCTTCATAAATCTTTTTTATAATTTCAATATTAGTAGGTCCTTTGAACATTAAATATGCAGCAGCAAAGTTTTCAAATGACACTTTTTCAAATTTTGCAATTCTTTGCATAACAACACCTCTATTTTAATTCTATAATTCTAAGTGTATTTGTAATTCCATGTTTAGCATCAAAGCCAGCAGTAATAATAATTTTATCACCTTGCTTTAGTCCGATACTTTCTGCAACTTCTTTAGCAATTTGATCACACAAATTCATATTATCAACATATTTTGCAATCACTGGATGAATTCCTCGATAAAATGCAAGTTTACGGCAAGTTTCTAAACTATTCGTACATGCTATTACAGGAACTTTAGGTCTAAATTTAAAAATACGTTTTGCAGTACCGCCAGTTTCAGTAAAAGCAAATATTGCCTTCACACCAGGCATCGACAAAGCAATTTCAGATGCAGCCATTGATATTGCATCATTAACAGAATCATTTGAGTGTTCACGAGCATTTTCTAAATTATCTTTATGATCAATCATTGATTCAGCAATTCGAGCAATTTTCACCATATAACCAACACTTTCAGTTGGATATTTTCCTATTGCACTTTCGCCACTTAGCATAATTACATCACAACCATCTAATATAGCATTTGCAACATCACTTGCTTCAGCACGAGTAGGACGAGGATTTTCGATCATTGATTCTAACATGTGAGTAGCAGTAATAACAACCTTTCCATATTGGTTTGCTAGTTTAATCATTTTCTTTTGATACATTGGTACAAGTTCAGGAGCAACTTCAACCCCTAAATCACCACGCGCAACCATTATTCCATCAGAAACTTTTAAAATTTCTTCTAAATTATCAACACCTTGTTGACTCTCGATTTTAGAAATTATTTCAATATTTAAAGCTCCAAAATGTGCTAAAAGTTTTCTTACTTCAAGTACATCTTCTGCAGTTCTAACAAATGATAAAGCAAAAGCATCAACTCCGTTTTCACAACCAAATTTAATATCAGCATAGTCTTTATCAGAAATGAAAGGCATTGAAAGATTAATTCCAGGAGCATTTATCCCTTTATGATTTTTAACAATACCACCATTTAAGAACTTACATGTAATTGAATCATCTTCAACTTCTAATACTTCTAAAGTGATTTTACCATCGTCAATTAATAATTTATTTCCAATATTAACATCATCAAATAATTCTTTACACGTAATATGAAATCTTTCTTTATTTCCAAGTACCTCTTCTTTTACAAGCTTTACAACATCACCTTCAAAGTATGTACATGAATCATTTTCAAAACATCCTGTTCTAATTTCAGGTCCTTTTGTATCAAGCATAATTGCAATATGTTTATTAATTTGTTTAGCTGCATTTCTAATTCTTTCCATTTGTTTAATTGCAATACTTGGAGAACCATGAGAAAAATTTAATCTTGCAACATTCATCCCAGCTTTAAACATTTTAATTAACATTTGCTCATTATCAATTGCAGGTCCAATTGTGCATATTATTTTAGTATTTCTAGTCATCATAAAAATCACCTCATTATTCTGATATATTTTACCA
>JAZSIL010000124.1:0-3633 GCA_045533785.1 Bacilli bacterium | reverse complement strand
TTATATAATACGATTGATAATGATTTTATTACTTTAAAAGAATTATACGAAGAGTTTAAAAGAGAAGTTTATCCTTTCTTTTCCGTAAAGTCAATAATGTTGCTATCAGTGCTTCCTAAAACTGACGTGGAAAAGATTTATTCGTTTTTAGTTAAATATATAGAAGAAGATATAAAAGGTGTTGAAAAATTATTATTCCAAATATATAAAACGATTATGTATTTTCCAAGTGTTGAATATCAAAATAGTGTTAAAGAATTTTTAAATCAAACTGTTATTACAGATGATAGACTTGAAAGTGTAATGGGAAGTATTAAACAACATAAAAAAGATTTACAAAGTGAAGGATTAGAAAATAGCTATATTGAACTCCTTGCGATGTATTTTGATTATTTATGTAAGGAGTTTAAACATGTATAAAAGATTAGCTTTAGATTTAGTAAAAATATTTAATGAGAAAGCGTATCTTTCAATTGTTTTAGATAATGCGATTAAAGAATTAAAGTTATCTATTAGTGATAAAAAAGTATATACTGTAGTTTTGTATGGAGTTTGTGAAAAAAAACTTTTAATTGATTATAATTTATCTCCATTAATAAAAGGTAAGCGTGTTAAACCTTTTATTAAAAATATCTTGCGTATTGGTGTATATGTAATCGACTATATGAATATGAAAGATCACTTTATTGTTAATGAACTTGTTAAAATTGTAAAAAAAGATGATTATAAATCAGCAATGTTTGTAAATGGAGTTTTAAGAAATTATCAAAGAAGTTTTAAACCATCGATTGAAAATTTAAGTAAAGAAGAACAAATTAGCTTAAAGTTATCTCTTCCACTTGATGTTACTAATCTTTTATATAAACAGTATAAAGAAGAAGTTTTAAGTTTTTTTGAAAGTGGAAATACGCTTAATACTTATCGTGTAAATACATTAAAAGTATCGGTTAATGAAATAATTGGTCTTCTTGATGAGTTAAAGATTGAATATAATTTAAATGATGTTATTATTAAAACTAAAGAATCATTAATTAATACTTCTATTTTTAAAGAAGGGTTGATAATTGCTCAAGATGAATCTAGTATTAGAGTAGGTTCGGTAGTTAATCCCAATCCTGGTGCTTGTGTTTTAGATGTTTGTAGTGCCCCAGGTGGAAAAAGCCTTCATATGGCATCGATTATGGAAAATGTTGGAAGTATTACTTCTTGTGATGTGTATGAACATAAACTTGCTAAAATTAATGATAATGCAAAACGTCTTGGTGTTAAAATTATTAATACCCTATTAGCAGATGCAACAACGTATGATTATGGTAAAAAATTTGACTATGTTCTTGCGGACGTACCTTGTTCAGGGTTAGGGGTAATTTCACATAAACCTGATTTAAAGTATCATATAACATTAAAAGATATTCAAGAAATTAATGATTTACAAAAAAAGATTATTCGTCATGCTTGTAATTATGTTAAAGATGGTGGAATATTTGTTTATAGTACTTGTACAATTAATAAGTATGAAAATGAATGGTTAATTAAAGATTTCTTAAATGAGTTTAAGAATTTTATAAAATTAGAAGAAGAGATTATTCTACCTAATAGTAGTAGAGATGGTTTCTATATATGTAAAATGAGAAAGGAAAAGACTAGTGAATAGTATTTATAATTATACTTTGGAAGAACTTGGTGAATATTTTATTTCTATTGGTGATAAGAAATTTCGTGCTATTCAAATCTTTGAATGGTTATATAGAAATAGAGTAAATAGTTTTGATGATATGACGAATTTATCTAAAAAAGTAATTGAACATTTAAAAGAAAACTTTACAATGGACTTACTTACTTTAGAAAGACTTCAAGTATCAAGCGATGGAACTAGAAAATACTTATTTAAACTTAAAGATGGACATTTTATTGAATCAGTACTTATGCGTCATAACTATGGAAATAGTATTTGTGTTACTAGTGAAGTAGGATGCAATATGGGCTGTGCTTTTTGTGCTAGTGGTGAACTTGGTTGTGTAAGACGATTAACTCTTGAGGAAATGGTACTACAAGTATTAACTGTTCAAAAGGATTTAGATAAAGAAGAAAGTCGTATTACAAATGTAGTTGTAATGGGAATTGGTGAACCTTTTGATAATTATGACGTTCTTTTAAAGTTTTTAACTGTGATTAATTATGCTAAAGGCCTTGAAATAGGTGCTCGCCATATTACTGTTTCTACTTGTGGAATTGTTCCAAAGATTAAAGAGTTCGCAGACTTTCCACTGCAAATTAATTTAGCACTTAGTCTTCATGCTCCAAATAATGAACTAAGAAATAAATTAATGAAAATTAATAAAGCATATCCACTCGAAGAAGTAATGGATGCAATAAAATATTATTATAGTAAAACGAATCGTCGTGTGACTTTTGAATATATATTACTTCATGGTATTAATGATACTTTAAATTGTGCAAAAGAACTTATTAAATTAATTCGTGGTATGAATGTATATGTAAACTTAATTCCATATAATGAAGTTTCAACAAAACCTTTTAAAACAACACCTCATAATGAAGCTGAAGAATTCTTTAGTGTTTTACATAAAGCAGGTATAAATGTTACTTTAAGAATGGAACATGGCTCAGATATAGATGCGGCATGTGGTCAACTTCGTGCAAAAAGAATGAGAGAAGATATTGATGAATAGGATAAATAAAGGACTTGTAATTAGACTCATTGCGGGAGAGTATAAAGTATATGATTTAAATACTAAACAAATTGTTTCCGCAAAGCCACGTGGTGTAATGCGTATTAAGTCAAGTGCTCCTAAAGTAGGAGATTATGTTGATTACACTTTAATAGATGAAAAAAACGCTATTATTGAAAAAATTCATGAAAGACGTAATGATTTAATAAGACCATATATCAGCAATATAGATCAAGCTTTTGTAATCTTTAGTGTTAAAGAACCAGAACTTAATTTAAACCTTCTTGATAAATTTTTAGTAACTTTAGAATTTAATAACATTACCCCAATTATTGTATTTAATAAATGGGATTTATTAAATAGTGATGAAGAAAGTTCGATTAAAGATATTATTAGTTATTATGAAAAGATTGGTTATAAGACAATAATTACTTCTTGTAATGAATGTATTTTAAGCGATTTAAAAACATATTTAAAAGATAAGGTTAGCGTTTTTACTGGACAAAGTGGTGTCGGTAAAAGTAGTCTACTTAATTTAATTGATCCTAATCTTTCAATAGAAACAAATGAAATATCATTTGCCCTTGGGCGTGGTAAACATACAACTCGTCATGTAGAACTGTTACAAATTGAAAATGGTTGGGTGGCAGATACTCCGGGATTTGGAACAATTGATTTTGAAGGTATGGAAAAAATTGATCTCGCACAAAATTTTGTTGAGTTTTTTTGCCATAGTTTAGAGTGTAAATATAATGGATGTCTTCATATTAATGAACCATCATGTAAAGTAAAAGAATTAGTTGAAAATAATACTATTTTAAAATCAAGATATGAAAACTATTTAGTATTTGTAAATGATTTAGGAAAGGATAAGAAAGAGTATGATTCTAGCCCCATCAATTCTAACAGTAAAAGAAGAAGAAAGAAATAGTGTTTTAAC
>JAZSIL010000245.1:0-7776 GCA_045533785.1 Bacilli bacterium | reverse complement strand
GGAATAGAATGAAATATTGATTGAAGTGCTATAAAAATGTATTGTCTAATATTAGTTCTGATAGTGTCATTAATTTTGTCATAACTTTTAGTATTTAAAAATAAGATATCTAAAAATTATATTGATATAGGTTTAAAGGTTGCAGTAATAGTACTTTTTGTACTTGGTAATATAAGAAGTTTCCTTAATGATAATTTTATCTGGGTTATTAATGGTGGAACTTATGGAGAAATCTATTATGAAAAAATAGATATTATTCAAAGTTTATTACGTTGGGGACATTGTTTGACTTATGTTGTATTACCATGTGCAGTTTTTTTTAAGGTTCGTACATATAAAAACTTTGCAGTTTATTTTTGTTTTTTTGTTGCTGTTTTTGAATTAATCTTTTTTAATCAAACAATGGAATATTTTCTTACTGATTCTACAAGAGCTATTTATGCTCCAGCATGGTTTAGATATGTTGAATATTTGTTAGAATTATTTATTTGTTTAATTGTTCCTTTAGTAATAAGATTTGTACAAGGTCATAAATTTGATTTAAAGAATAAAAAAGAATATATTAATTTCTTTGGGTTATTACCTCTTGCATTAATTATTGTTATGCCAGTTTATTTGTTACAATCAATTTTTGGTTTCACTGACAGAAAAATGAAACCTTTATCTATGGAAAATTTTGTATGGATTATTATTATTTTCGTATTTGCTGCTGTAATTTACTTTTTATTTAGATTTAAAGATCGTGAAAAAAGATATTCTGTTTTAGTATTTTTATCATTATATTTATTTATTCATTATAATTCGATTTATTTGATGGATTTAAATGCTAGTAGACTTCCGTTTCAATTATGTAATTTAGGAGCATATTTAGTTTTAATTGCTTTACTGATAAAAAAACAAAGTTTCTTTAATTTTGTTTTGCTTGCTAATGTTCCTGGTGCGACGATAGCTTTTGTGGCTGTCGATGTTAGTCAAGGTTTACTATCTTTCTGGAATATTCATTTTTATATTGAACATATGTGGGTTTTTATAATTCCGATATTAGCTGTTGCTTTAAAAATATTTGAGCGTCCAAAGAAAAATGCATTTAAACACTTTTTAATTGGATATACAATTTATTTTCTTGTATGTGCAATAAGTGGTGTAATTTTAAATAGTTTCTTCTATGAAGAAAATCATTTATTCTTTAATAAAGTAAATTATTTTTATATGTTTGATAATAAGGTAGCTTCATTTTTACCTTTCCTTGCGTTTACAAGAAATTATGCAATTGTGCTAAGTGATTATGCATTTTACCCTCTTTATATGTTATTAGTTTATGCTCTATTTTTAATATATTGTTTAATATTTAATTATTTTTATGTTATGTTTATTAGAATTGGTGATGATCATTTCCGTTTAAGACAAATAAGAATAAATATGAAAATAAAAAATGGTTATTATGAAAAACATAAGCGTAATATTCCTCAATTAGACTATGAAAAAGAAGGAGAAGAACAATGTTAAAAGTTTCTAATCTAACAAAAACTTATGGTAATAGTAATAAAAAATCAGTTGATAATTTATCATTAGAATTAAAACCAGGAGAAGTTTTTGGATTTTTAGGCCCTAATGGGGCGGGTAAATCAACAACTATAAAATCTGTTGTAGGTATTTTACCATATGAAAATGGTACTATTGAGATTTGTGGTCTTGATATGAAAAAAGATTTACTTGAATGTAAAAGAAATATTGGATATGTACCTGATAATCATGCTTTATTCGAAAGACTTACAGGTAGAGAATATGTAAATCATGTTGCTAATTTGTATAATGTTCCAAAAGAAAAGATGGAAGAAATCAGTTCTTATTATTTAAAATTATTTCAATTAGAGCATGCTTTTGATAAACAAATTAATAGTTATTCTCATGGAATGAAACAAAAAATTTGTGTTATTGGAGCTTTAGTTCATGAGCCAAAACTTTGGATCTTAGATGAACCATTAACTGGTCTTGATCCACAAAGTGTATATCAATTGAAAAAAGCTATGCGTCGTCATGCTGATGCCGGTAATACTGTATTTTTTAGCTCACATATTTTAGATGTTGTTGAAAATTTATGTGATAGAGTATGTATTATAAAGAAAGGTCAACTTCAAGGAGTATTTGACTTAAAAGAATTGAAAGAAAAAAATCAATCTTTGGAAAAATTATTTATGGAAATTATTGAGGAGTAATTTTTTAGAAAGGATAAGTATGTCACAAGTTCTTAAACTATTAAGATTACAAATCGATAATAAGTATGATTTTTTCAAAAGTAATAAAAGAAAGACATTTAAAAGTTTTGGTGGATATGCAGTAATTGCTGTATTATTATATATTGGAGTTTTTTATCTTGCTAGACAAATTATAAGTTATTTAACTTTAAATATAAATCGAGAATTCTTAACAATACTTTTTGCATCTTTACAAGGTGTTGCGCTTATATTTGGTATTGCTAGTGTTTTAAATCATTTATATATGAGTAAAGATAATGAACTTTTAATTGTTTTTCCAGTTACATTCAATCAATTGTATTTATCAAAGATTTTAATCTTATATATTTCAGAGTTAATTTTTAACTTGGTTTATATTACACCTATCTTTCTAGCAATAGGAACAATTGGACTTAATGCAGGTTCAATTTCTTGGGTTTATTTTTTAAGTGTCTTTATTATGATTCCAATACTCCCAATCATTCCTCTTGCTGTAGCTGTAATTATTAGTATTCCAAGTATGTATGTTATTAAGTTTTTTAGAAAAAGACAATTACTTGCATCTATTGTTATTATTTCTTTAGTTGTTGTAGGTTTTTATTTATATATGAAAATTGTTCCAACAATTACAGGTGCATTTAATATTGCTGATAAACAGTTAGAAAATGGATTCAAAATTAAAGCTGCTATTAAAAGAATTGGAAGTAATATTCCGTTGTATTTCTGGCTTTCTAAGGGTTTGTTTACTGTTGGTAATTTATATTATGATGCCATTTGGCTTCTTGGATCGCTTGTACTATTTGTTATTTGTACAATTTTAATTAAACCGTTCTTTAGAAGCATTGTACTTTCTTATAATGAGGCCACACAAATTAAAGGAAGAAAGAAAGAATTTAAAACAAGAAGTGTATTTAGTGAATTATTAATTACACAATTTAGACTACTTTTAAGAAGTCCAAGTTATGTGTTTGAATATTTACTATTTCCAATATTAATGCCTATTTTTACTATTGCATATGACAAATTGTTATTCCCAATTGCTGTTAATGAAATGGGTAAAGCATTAATAGTTGCATCACATTTATTAGTTGTTGCGATAATTGCATTTATTAGTAATGCAGTATCATCAACTGCTATTTCACGTGATGGAGGTATGGTATATTTTGTCAAATCTTCACCTGTGAGTTTTTATAAACAAACATTTGTAAAAATATTGTTTAATATTATTATTAATTTTTCAGCAATTTTACTTACAACTATTTTATGTTTAATTGTTAAGATTGCAGATCCAACTGTTATTATTTTAACAGGATTAGTAGTATTCATTTTTAGTATTGGTCACATTTGTCAAAGTTTTGACTGGGACTTAAGAAATCCATTATTAAAATGGTATGATAGTAGTGAGGTAACTACTTTAAGTAAGAATACAACTAAGTGTGTTGTTTTAGGTATAGGTATTTCATTTATTTTGTTTGCCATAATGGCAATTATGTATCATAATTTAGTAGTCGGATTTTTTATTAATTTATTTATAGGTATAATATATTCTTTATCTAGAATTTATTTATTATATTATAGAATAGAATACTATTATAATGAAATGGAGATCTAATATGAAAAAGTTAGTTATTATTTTATTAATAGTTCTTCCATTTGTTTTAATATATTTTATATCTATAACGGGTCAAGTTTTAGAAAAATATAGTCATATTTATGTTGAAAGTATCTCACTTGAAGATGGGGAACGTAATCAGATAGAACAAAATGTTACTGTAGAAATTGAAAAAGACTCAGTAAAAATATTTAACATTATTGTTGCACCTGCTCTTGCAAGTAATCCAGCTGTAGAAATTAGTAATATTAATCCTGAAGTTTGTGAATATGAACTAATAGGGTCGACATTACAAGTTAGAGGATTGAAATATGGTCAAACTAAAATAATTATTACATCAATTGATCGTAGAAAAATTAATTATACATTAAGTATAAAAGTAACAGATGATATCCCTACTGGCTTAGTATTTAATTACTCACAAATAAATATTATGCCAAATAAAGAAATGCAACTGGCTGCTCCAACATTTATTCCTAGTACTACCAAGTATGAATATCGAGGGTTAATTTGGGAATCTAGTGATGAAAGTATTGTAAAAATTATCGATAATAGTAGTGGTTTAATTAAAAGTGCTTCTGAAGGAACTGCACTAATTACTGCAAGATCTATTTTTGATAGTTCACTTTACGCAACTATTACAATTGTTGTAGGATATGATAAGAGTTCAATAGATGTTCATTTTGATTATTATTCTAGTAATCCACTTAAAATTAATGAACAAAACTTAGATTTGAAGAATATGATAGTTTTCAGTGATTCTTTTAAAGAAAAATATCAAGAAGAAGAACGATATAATCAATTTGGTTATCGAGTATTGGCAAATAGTCAATATGTTGATATATCAAATCTAAGTGAAGGACTTATTAGTTTTATTGAAATGGGGAAAATAGTAACGATTGGTATTTATTTAAATGACAATCCTGATAATATTATTGATGAAATAAAAATTGTATTTATTAATTAATATATTATAAATTTTTGTTTTTAGTCCTTTTTTTAAAAAAGGTTTATAAATATAATTATTTATCAAATAGTAGTTATTATTTTATACTGCTAAAATGGGAAAGAGGTAAAATTATGAAGAAAACATTTAAATTTTTATCATATGCTTTAGTTGTTTTAGCTATGATAACCTTAGTTGGATGTTCAATTGTTAAATTTGAATTAAAAACTGAAGGTAATGTAACAACTATTGAACAAGGTAAATCTGTTCAATTATTAGTGAAAGGTTCGAATACTGCTACTTATGCTGTTGAAGAAGGTGAAGCTACTGTTAATACTGATGGTTTATTAACATGTTTAGATACAGCTCCTATTGATAGTAAAATTGTTGTTTCTGCAACTTCGGATTTAGGTACCGCAAAACTAACGTTAAAAGTTGTACAAGCATCAGCAACTTCAATTAAATTAAGTGCTGATAGTAAGACTATTAAAAAAGGTCAAACTGTTAATCTTGTTGTTGATTTCTTACCTACTAACGCTAAAGAAGAAGATGTTAGTTATGAAGTTGTAAAAGGTGATTCATTTGCAGAAGTAAAAGATGGTAAGTTAACTATTAAGGAGGATGCAAAACAAGAAGATATTCTTGGTGAAGTAATTACTATTAAAGCAACTACAAATACTACAAGCCTTAGTGATGAATTAGAAATTGAAGTTGTTGCAGCAAGTGTGGAAGAAATTGTTTTAACAAGTGACAGTGAAACATTAGTTTTTGGTTCTACATTAAAGTTTAATGTAAGTTATGTGCCAGAATTTGCAGGTGTTAATGCTGATTATGTTTTAAGTGTTGTAGAAGGAAATGAATTTGTTGAAATTATTGATAATGAATTATGCTTCAAAGAAGATGTAAAAGAAGAAGAAATTAATGGCAAGGTTGTTATTGTTAAAGTTACATTAGAAGGTAATGAAAATGTATTTGATGAATTAGAAGTTACGCTTACTGAAAGAGAAAAAATTAATATTATTGCATCAGATAAAACTATTATTGCTGGTGAAAATGCTTCTGAATTAATAATTCCTGAAGCTTATGATAAAGATTTCAATTTATTAGATTTATCAGTTAATGATTTTACATATGAAAGCACAAATGAAGATGTAGTAAAAGTTGGTTTAAATGATGGTAAACTTACACCTGTAGGTCATGGTCATGCACAAATTACTATTTCATATGAAAATTCATCTACTACTTGTGATGTATATGTTATTGTTGTTCCAGAAGCTATTGAACTTAGTGGATTAAATACACACATTTTAAAAACACGTAAATATTATTATTCAATGAATGAAACTCTTGAATTCGCTATTGAATTTACTAATAATCCTGTGTATAAGAATACTTGTAATGAGTTAGTTTATAAATTTGAATTATTAGATGAAAATAATGAAGTAGTTGAAACTTCTGATCCAATTGCTACAGTATCTGAAAATGCTATAACATTTAATGTCGAAGGTAACATTAGAGTTACTATTACAACAAACTCATCATTAAATGATAAAAACACTGAAAAATATGAAAAGTCAACTTCAATTGTTGTAAGTGTTAATGATGGCGTAAATATTAGAACTCATGAAGATTTAATTAAATATTCAAATGATATTTATAATGGAAAAGCTGCTAACTTTGTAAATGATATTATTTTAACTGAAACAGCAAACTTTGGAATTGATGATGCTAAAAGATATGAAGGTCTAAATTTATTTGGTGATAGATTCTTATATGGAAATGGTTATCAAGTAAATTTATTAGATTTACCACTATCTGATAGTCAAACCAGAGCAAATTCTTTATTCAATTTTGGTATTCATGGAAGAGAGAATACTCATACAGTTGAAATTTATGATTTAGAATTAGTTGGTAACTATGATTTAAATAGACAATATATTGGAAATAATGAAACCGATAAAGGTAAGGATGCTTATAATGGAAGCTTCCATAGAGGTATTACAATTAGTGCAAACTATGCTGAACAATATGGTGTTTGTAAAGATTTAATAATTAGTAACGTTAAGGTTTCAAACTTTAATGTTGGTTTAAGAATTAGTCATGCTGTTGATGCTTATGTATCTGATATCAGTATCTCACAATGTACTACTAATGGTATTGAACTTAATCAAAATATTATTACACTTAATAATATTTATGTAGGTCAAGTTGGAGCCTTCGCTATTGAAATGGTACCAGATGATATAGTTAAAGAAGCTGATGGTACACTTCATGGAACTGCTGGACTTAAGTTTAATGAAACTCCTGATACAAAATTAACTGGTTCAGTTTCAAGTGTAAACTTTAATAATGGTAAATCAACTGCTTATATGGCAAGTTTAAAATTAGGTGAATACACTATTCCACAAATTTTAATGATGATTGTTGCTGGTAAGATTGAATATGTATCTAAGATTGCTGCTTCACAAACTGGTTTATCAGTTGAAGAATGTCAAATGTATTTTGCGAATTTAGCATATCAATGCTTATTTAAAGATGCTGATGCTGGTCAAGGTTTAATGAATTTCTTCTTATTAGTATTTGTGGACCCAACTTCTGATAAGTTTATGGGGTATAACAAAGGAAATAAAGAAGATTTATTTGGAACATATTCTTCTGATGAAGTAGATGGTAATGTAATTACTATTGATAAAATCTTAACAGATGCACTTAACACTTTACTTTCTGGTGGATCATATGATGCATATAAGAATTATAAGTATGTTTTATTAGACTTAGATTTAACTTCAAGTCTTGGTTTCAACCTTGGTGAAGTTCTTGTTGTAAATGAAGCTTATAACAAATAATTAATAATTAAAAGACATCTTAAATGAAGTGGTATTCACTATAAATTTAAGATGTCTTTTTTTATTTTAATAAATTTATTTTAATTATAAAAATAATATGGTATACTTATAAGTAAGAAAAGAAGGAATAATTTTATG
>JAZSIL010000109.1:0-2119 GCA_045533785.1 Bacilli bacterium | reverse complement strand
AATTAAATAAAATAATAATATAACACCTAAAATAATACCAAAAATTAATGATAAAATCTTAACTACAGATTTAGGATAGCTAGCTTTAATTCTACCTGATTCACCATTAACAATAAAACGATATTTTTTATTATGATAACTTAATATTCCAAACCATACAGGTAATAAAACATATTTAAAAGTTACTTTATCATAATGTGTTTTAACATTTAATGATCCTACAACATCATAATGATAACCACTTAAAATAGCATTCCTAATTATTGGTTCCATCGTATATTTTGCATCTTTAAAACCAGTTTTAACATCTTTTGAATAATGTTCAGCTTGAAACCCAGCAAGATAACCTTCCTCAAATTCCAAAGAATCATTTGTTTGATATGGGCTTATTTGATTAAGCTCTGATTGTGAAAGTGATTTACCAGAATTTACTAAAATATCATCAAAGTCAACAATTTTTGTACCTCTAATTGAAAACCATCTAATTCTTGTTTCAGTTCTTCTGTTTTTCCCACTACCAACAACAACAGTATAACGTTTTCCTAGTCTTCCACTGTACGTTGAAAATGTTGCGCTATCATAAGTCCAAGATGGAATATAAACACCATTTAGTGCTAAATCTAAATGCATTTTTTTTACTTTATTAGGAACAAATAATTTTCTTTTTATAACTCTTTTGTAAATATCTTTAGCATCATCAATTGATAACTTAAATGGAATAACACGGTTAGGCTTAATACCAGCAATGGCATCATAAGATACAACTTGTTTAGATCCACAAAACGGACAAATTGTACTCATTTCTTTTTTTGAAACAACATTTTCACTACCACAATTTACACATTTTATAATTTGTGTTTCTTTTTGCCAAGCTAAGTTGTCTGTTTCAACACTAAAAAAATCTTCTTCATCTTCAGTAGATTCTTTAGCAAGATTAATAACTCTACTACAATAATCACAAAGAAGTGTACTTGTCGTAGGATCATATCGCATGGGAGCTCCGCATTCTGGACACTTATAGGTGTTAGTATCGACTTGCTCAATTACTTCTTCTTGATGATCCATAAATCACCTTAGATTTGCTTTCCACAATTAGGACAGAATTTTGCTCCTTGTGGTACTTGATTACCACAATTTGTACAGAAAGTAGCTACAGCAACAGGTTTTCCACACCCAGGACAGAATTTTGCTCCTTGTGGAAGTGGTGTGTTACATGTAGGACATGCTCCTTGAGGAACATTAGTGTTACTATTTTGATTACCATTTAAACTATTAGCAACAGTTTGACCAATTGCTGACCCAACCCCAAGGCCAACACCAGCTCCAACTAAACCGCCACCTTCATTTTGTGCAGCATCTCTTATTGCATCAGCAGTTTGAATACGAGTATAATCATCGATAGCACCATGCATAGCACCAGTTGATGCACGTTTATCAATTGCTTCTTCAACAACTTCGGGAAGAACAACAGATTCAACATAAAAAGCACTACAAGTAAGACCTAACTTATCAAAATCATCTTGGATTTCAGTTCTTACAAGTTCACCTAATTCAACATATTTAGCAGGAATATCAATTGCTGATATTTTTGCTTCACCAACAACTGTAGTAAAATTACTTACAATAATACTCTTAAAATATTCAACAAGTGATGAAGTACGATAATCTTTATTAGTTCCAAAAATTTCACGCATGAATTGTGCAGCATCAGTTACTTGGAATGAATATGTACCACGAGCACCAATTCTAATTAAACCGAAATAGTCATCACGCATTGCAATTTTAGAAGCAGTACCCCATTTCATATTAATAAATTGTTTTGTATTAATATAATAAACATCAGCTTTAAATGGGGAATCAAATCCATATTTCCAACTTGCAAGATGAGTTAAAATAGGCATATTGTTTGTTGTTAAACTATGCGTACCAGGTCCAAAAACATCACCAATTTGCCCACCAGACACAAGTAAAGCAACTTGACTTTCTTGAACGATTAATTGACATCCATTCATAATTTCATCACGATCTTCCATTGGGTAACGATATACGATTGTATCCTTAGTTGGATCATCCCATTTAATAACTTTTAATAATTGTCTTCTAATAAATCCCATAATAT
>JAZSIL010000168.1:0-28339 GCA_045533785.1 Bacilli bacterium | reverse complement strand
TATATGTTTATTTTGATATTTTATTTATTGATTGTATTACATATAGAAGTATGCTAGTACATGAAATTATACATCATGTTTATAAAACCATTAATCTATCTTATGGTTTATTTAGAGCTACATTTAATAGAAATGCTATAGGTTGTTATGAAAAAAATCCTGAAGAATTTATAGCAGATTATTGGGGATTATATTATGAAGGATATAATAAAAACTATATTATAAGACAACTTGCAAAATGGTATATTAATGATGATAAAGATTATAGTATTACAAGAGAAATAATAAGATTAATGGAGCATTATGGTTTTATCCCATGTACAAATACGCCGATAGAGGCCGATTTTGAGCTACGTAAGAAGTTTTAGTATTACTTATGTAAAACTTATCATACTTTGAATTTGATGCTCTTAAATAGGATTTTAAAATATATAAGAAAGTTTGAGTAAGAGTAACATCTTGTGGATTTTATGGTTTTTGCCCAACAAGATGAATACTCTTACTCTTTTTTTTTTTAATTATTTCAGGGAACACATACGGTACATAAACAAGAAAAGGACTAGAAGTTAATCTAGTCCTTTCTATTTTTATTAGTTCTTTATTACAAGAAAGTTATTTTCTTCTAACACTAGGAACAACCGGGGGAGCTACATATGTTGCATCAGCTGGAGCAGCTTGTTGATAAAGTTTCATAGCTTCTTGAAGAATATAATCATCTTCTATTTTATCAAGCATCTTTCTAGCAGTTGTCATACGAAGAAAATCTCTTTCATAATTAGGATTTACACTATTGTATGAACGACCTTCTCTACCATTTAATAAACCTCTAACATATGCTGTATCATTTTCAGCTTCTATAGCATCAGGATAAAAACGTCTTAAATAATAGTTATCTTTTTGGAAATATTCAGCATCAGAATTATAAGTTCTAGGTTTTTCATTATCAGAATGTCCTCCGTAATTATGAGTAGCTATTGCTCGTGGTATACCATCAAATCCAACTTCTCTAATAGTTCTTAATGTGTTATGTCTAGCGAGTCTTCTACGACTTTCAGGAGTACTTGCCACAGTATCAGCATTACTTAAATGAATACGGTATAAAGCAGCAACATTATCTTCTCTAGTATTTTGTTTCTTACCTTTTGGTTTTCCACCACCATTTTGATATACTGGTCTAACTTCATCTAAATGTATCATAATATTAATTTTAAGTTAAGTAAGAGGAATGCAAGGAATACTCACATTCCTCTTACAGGGATTTTAGAATAAACTATTTAATCTTCATTTTCATTTCTGCCCAATCAAGAACATTATTTACTAAATCTCCTCCAACATTTTGTTTAAGTTTATAATAAGTATTCTGTTCTGTAATATCAATAAATCCAGTCTTAATACCTCTCCAAATAGGAATACGACGTTCAATATAAACTCTTAATTTATGTTGACCTGCAAAACGACCTGTTCTAAAGTATGGGTCAAACTCATCTCCACCAAATATAATACCTGATAAAACATCCATACTTTGCCACATATCACTTATTCCAGATTGAGCAGCAATAGGAGCACTCCAAAGTTTCTTAAATTCATTAATAGCACCACTAGGTGTAAACTGAGCTGCCTCGCTACCAAGTCTATCAATTTCATAAAGAGCTAAGTTATAAGGAATACTATCATCGTCATCGTCACCAATTCCTTTAAGTACAACTGCAAGTAACATTCCGGCAAGAATACCTTTGGCATCTCCAAGATTACGTCTTATATTAGCTTTTTCATATTCTGGAAGCATATTCCAATAAAGGCCAACATGAGTAGTAAAATCGATTATAGATTTAAACATATTCTTAATGCCTTCAAGAGTGTTAACTTCTTCGTCAGTAAGTTGGAGAAGTTTCTTATTTGTTCTAAATGGAGTTGAAAGGAATTGAATAAGAGAAACATAAGAACCTTTTTCAACAGTACCTCTCATTTCGTTATAATAACCTTCTTTACGATAACGTTTTGCAATTCCTATAGGAATATGTTTGTGATATTGCATAACAAGGCTACCAAACCATTTTCTTTCAATTTGTGCTTGACCAAGTTTATCATATACACCATGAATTTTCTTATTAGTAGATATAACTCTGTTTCTAAGAGCTGCAAAAGCAGTTATTGCATCGCTAGGTGTATTATCTGATTTTTTAGTATCATACTTAGCAAGAATTGTACCAGGTTTAATCTCCATATAACCATTTTTAGAAAGTGCTAATTGACTAAACACATTAGGATGAAGTTCAGCGTTATCAAATTCTTTAAGACGTTTATCTTCAAGTTCTTTTCTAAGTTTAACGTATTCTTTCTTCTTTTCTTTGCTTTTGATGAAACGTTTTGCAAAAATATTAATAATGTCTTCTTTATACCAAGCAAATTCTTTAGTCTTATTAGGATCTTTCTTAATATCTTCAACAAATTTATTAAACCTAGCTTTATCTTCATCAGTAAGAAATTGCATCATAGCTTCTTGAGCACAATCTTGAATAATTTCTCCTCTATTCTTAAATACAACAGTTGTTTCACCAGTTAAAGGATCTGTTTCTGTATAAACATGGTGTGAGAGTGTAGAAGCAATAAGAACTCTATTTTGCATATAATGCTCACCAATTGCTTGAGGAGAATACATAGCTCTATTAAAGAAACCAAATGCTTTACTAGTGGGATTCTCAACTATACGTGCTTTACCAAGTTTTTCATCATAATCAATAACATTAGCAGCTTTAATAATTGCATCAACAAGTGTACTAGCTTTATCATCGTTCATATGTAAAGCAAAACTAGGAATAGCAGACATATAAAGTGGTTCACTCTTCATCCAAGATTTGCCATCAATAATAGCTCTAGCATGAGCTTCTGCTGCAACTTGAGTTTGACCTAATGTTACGTTAGCAATACCACCACGAATATTCATCATCATATA
Organism: Bacilli bacterium; assembly: GCA_045533785.1. Classification (GTDB taxonomy): domain Bacteria; phylum Bacillota_I; class Bacilli_A; order ML615J-28; family CAG-313; genus UBA1737. The sequence continues at coordinate 25,386 of JAZSIL010000168.1, read as the reverse complement.
TTGAGCACTGGTTAAATTCTGAAATCTACTAGCCCATTTAGTAACTTTTTCATTAGATTCTTTCCACTGATTAAGAAGAAGTCTTCTAATATAGTTCTCATATTGTTTTGCAACATTTTCATCTCTCTTCATTATATAATCTGGTGAATTTTCAGATGAACTATGTCTATCATATTTGTAATCTCCAAAGAAACCAAACTTACGAACATAAACTTTATAATCATCTAAGATATTCTTACCATAATGAAGAAGTTCGTAGTTATCTTGAACAGCATTGAAATGACCTACTTCAGTAATAAAGTCAGCAATAACATTAATCCAATCTTTGTTTACAGTATCTTCATGACGTTTTCTGTTCTTTTCTTTATGCTCTTTAAGTTTTTCTTCATAATCAGCCATACGCTTATTGAAATCAGCATCACTTTCACCTTCAATGCGTTCAGGTTTAATAACATTATCTTCTTTTGGTGTAACTTGATCTAGAAGCTCAAGCATAGGAGTACTTAAATGGTCATTCTTAGCATAATCGATATCATCGAAAGCATCAGTGCCATTATTATTTACACTCCAACCGAAAGCAGCAAGAAGTTCTTTACCCCAGAATTTAGCATCAGCTTTCTTTTGTTTACGTTGATAAGGAAGATAACCTTTATCAATGTAATCATGATCACGTTTACTTCTAACTAAAGAATGAAGAAGAGTGTTAATAGTTTGTTTAAGTTCTACCTCATAAAGATTAAGTTTTTGAAGTTCAGGATTATCATAGCCAGTACCTTCAATGTAATTAAGAGAATGACTTAAATTTTTCTTATAGTTAGGATTAACATATTCATCTTTTGGTTCTTTAGTAGTTTTACTACGTTTAGGAATATATTTAAGTTTCTGCTTAATATCATCTTTGTACTGATAACCAATCCAACATCTAATAGGTTCAAATTTTCTTGTTCTAAAGTTATAAATATGATTAGCTTCATACCATTTGTCAAACTCTTCTCTACCTTTTTCTTTCATCTCTCTATACTTAGCATAATAATACTCAGTATAATCTTCGGTATAAAGTTCATCAAGAGTTTTAAGAGCTTCAGTCTTTTTCTTATCTATAAATTTATCAGCAACTTCTGCTTTAGGACGAAGAGCATGATAAAGATAAGTATTTATTTTACCATTGTCAAGAATGTTAGCTTCTTTCCAAGCATTATAGAAATCTTCTCCCAAACTCTTAGCAATAGCTTGTTGATCTTGAAATTCTTTAATTTCTTCTTGACTTAAAGTATCATCAACATTTTTTTCAAAAAACTCTTTAACGCTTTCAGAATTTGTAGAACCTTCTTTCTTTTTAAGATTATCTATTTTACGATAGAGTTCACCGAGTTCTCTAAGTTTAGCTCTACTTTCAATAGTGTTACCCATTTCTCTCCAGTTGATACCACCAACTGTTTCATTATAGAAAGGAGTAAGAAGTTCATTAATTCTTCTAGCAGTACTAATCCATTCATCAACAACAGTGCCGTCACTCATCATACCAAGATAGAAATCATTTTTGTAAACAATATTATTACGTTTAGCAAAACTTATAAGAATTCTATCAGATACAGGACTACCTTCAGCATAAGTTTGTTCTCTTAATTGCTCATCTTTAATACTAGCAATTTCTTCATCAGTAAACAATCTTGCATCAACTGCTCCTTTATCGTCTCTTGCTTTTTTATCACGAATAAGTTTTTTAAGAGTTTCACGCTTAGCACTACTACCAAGAGCTGCAAAAGCTTCATTTTTACGTTTTTCAGTTTCTTTATCAGGAACAAACAGAGTATATTGTTTAATCCAAAGTTTTGCTCTAACATACTCTGGGTCTTCCATAAGTTCACTCATAGGTTTACGAAGATTTCCATTAGGATCTCTAAGTTCACGATTTTCAATAATACGAAGATTTCTTTCTAATTCTTCATCAAAACCAAATTCAGGATCATATTTGAAATATTTTTCATTTATTGAATTATAAGTATTAACATAATTAATAATAGCACGTCTTGAGAAAGCATTGTTTATTCTTGATTTAATCTTTTCTTCTTCAGTAATAGGAGTTTCACTTTCAAAAACATCTTCAGAAAGAGAATAAGTATTAGGAGGAGACATCAAATTAGAAAGTTGTTTTTCAATGCTTTCAAGTTCTAATGCTTGTTGGTCGTCAAGAAGTCCTTTACGTTTAATACCATAAAGTTCAAATTGTCTATCTCTAAGTATCTTATATTGAACAAGAATATCAGCATGTTCAAGAGCTTCAGGATTACCAAAAAAACCACCAGTTGCTTTAGCTTCTTTTTCAGTAATTGTGCCATAAAGCATAGAATGTTCAAGATTATATCTTTCAATATAATAATCTTTAACAATAGGTTGCTCAATATGGTCTATAAGAAATTTATCATATTCAAGTTTATTTTCAAGATATTCTTTATAAGCATTATGTTTAGTAACATAGTCAGTAGCTTGTTCATACTTTGCTTTACTTTCTTTAATTTTATCTCTATGAGCTTGTAAATCATTAGAAAGTTTTTCAGTAAAGTTTTGTATAACAACACCTCTTTCGTTTATAAACTTATTAACATCTATAGAAAGACCGGCTTGTTTAGCTTTAGTATTAAGTTCATCTATATATTTGAGAAAATCACGTTTACGTTGAGTAGCAGCTAATTCTTTTCTATAAATATCATCAGTAACTTTCTTAAGAAGAACTTGAGCAAAAGGATTAGATGTTTCTAGCATATCAGAGAACCAACTATTCATAAAGTTAGTACTATAATGAGGACTAAAAATATCTATCAAATCTTGTTTAATAAGAGGATTAGTTGAACGCTTACCAAGAACTTCAACAGCATACATCTCTTTTGCTTCAAGAACGTTAACATTGTCTTTAATCTCAGTAATTGCAGAACGAATAACACCAAGAGCGTGCTTTATTTTATCATCATGAGAATCAATGTTAAGAGCTATAATAGCAGTATTTGTACTTCCTATAGAATCAATAAGATTAAGAGTTTGTAAAAAGTCTTGTTCAAGATCTTTATTAGTAGCTATAATAGGAGCAAGTCTTTTATCGTTAATAGAAAGCCATTCACCACTATCTGGATCTTTATAGAAGTTCTTAATCTTAGAATCAAGACTAGAAACAAGTTCTCTAAGCATAGGAGCACTCTTTGTAAGAACTGTTTCAATGTTAGAAGTAATAGATTCTTTATTATATTCAAGACCTGCATCTTCCCAAAAACTTTGAATACGTTCTGCACTAGTATTACCCATTTTTGCAATACGTCTTACAGTTTCATAACTCTGATATGCAGCATTCTCAACAGATGTTTCGCGAATAGAACTATGTTTAAGGTTAGATTCATCTCCAATAGCTTCCATAGCTTCTTTACTTATAGTAAGAGGAGGAGTAATCATATAAATATTCTCATTCAAGAACTTAATACCATAGTCACTAATGATACTATTTATAATATCTTTATATTCGACTTTATCATCTGTTATAATCTTACCTTGACGTACATATCTAGATATTTTATTTCTATCAGAATAAGGAAGTCTCCAAATACTTACAGTGATATCGCGTTCTTGTTCAGTTCCTTCATTAACTTTAACAACCTGAGGTTCACCATACCACCTACCTGTTCTTCTAATATATTTATCTAATGCAGGATATATACCAAAAGCATAAGTAGAAGGAAGTATTTCTCCATTAAATGTACTTCTTACTTTTTTAAGTATTTCAACAGAAGTACCATATAAATCATCAGTAGGATTGTTAATATCAAACTCTCTATTATCTTTAATTGTTGTTATACTTTTTACGGGGGTTTTAGAAAGACCTTCTGTAGACACTTGTCCAAAAGCAGTTTTAACAGCGTCTATATTAAGATAACCATCTACATTTTGAAGAGTAGTTATAAGATTCTTAAAATATACACTTGAAGGATGTTTCCAATTATCACTATTTCTACTAAACTCACCGTGTTCAAAAGCTTCAAGTTTATTGAGAGGATAAAGAATAAATATAGAACCATTTTGGTTAGAAACTCTAACACAACGATAAAGAGTATGACCATCTTCTTTCTTATCTTGTTTAAATCTAAGTTTAATAAGACCATCTTCTTTTATATCATACTTTTCTATAATATCTTCATTTGCTTCAACTTCAGGAACAGCAATAATACTTCCAACTTTTATAAGTTCAGGAACATTCTTAAGATTGGATTCTACAAAATGAGTAGGAATAGAGAGTAAATCAGTATTACTTCTAGCAAAGTCTAAAGCAAGATTAGTAGAAAGTATGTTACCACCTCGCCCGTAAAGAGTATCAAACTCTCTACGCAATGGCTCAATATAATCCTCAAGACATATATTCTTTATACCAGAAACAACATTACTAACACCATCTTTACGCATCGAATAACCTTCTACAATAAAGGCATATTTAAATACATTATGCGCAGCAATATTAATCAAAGGATTTTCATCAAAGAAAGCTTCTGCAAAAAGTCTTCTAGCAAGTTCAAGATTGTTATTAGTAGAATTAAATTTAATTCTATGACCACGATTATTAAAAGGTTTTAATTCAACCTCGAAGAGATTAAATATATTATCACCAATAAGATGGTCTTGTAAGAATAGAACTTGTTCAGCAGGACTAAGATGTTTAAATTCTTCAATCTCGTTATCTTTAGGATTATTTAAATCAATTATATCAATAGGTTCTGATACAATTTTATATCCATAAATTCTTTCAACCTCTTCATCTCTACTAAAATCTTCAGGAATTTCATTATTAAGATAAGTTCTCTCTAAGAAAACATTATCATATATCTGAGAAATAGCATATTTAGTAAGCTTTTCTTTAGCATCAGCAGATAAACGACGACCATTATTATTAAAACTTCTTACTCTTTTTTCAAGGTCTTTAAAGATAGGATTTTGAGTAGAAAATAGTTGTTTATTTATTATAATACTAGGAACAGTAGCATAACGCATAAAAGTATAAAGAACTTTATATTCAGAATCTTCAGTTCTATCTGTTGCCATAAAACCAGGAATATCAAGAACTTTTACTGTATTATCAGCAACTTTAACTTCTTTAACTAATCCTGGAAATATAGCATCAATTATATTTTTACCATCTTTAGTAGTTATAGTATCATCATTGGCAAGTTCTTCAGCTTTTTCAAGAATATCTTCAGTTTCATAAATACTCTTTTTAGCACTTATCTTATCTCCACGAAGAACCATACTAAGAGCCGTGAATTTATCAGCAAGATTTTGAATTCTTTCAAAAGTAAGAATATCTTGAATTTCGTTTATAAGATTGTTAGCATTACTTCCACCTGTATACCTATTTGTATCAATATTTATACCTTCTTCGTTTGAAAGTCTCTTAGTATTATCAAAAAGTTCAGTATAAGTATTTTCTATTTCTTTAATAATACTATCTCTATCTAAGTTTCTAGTATCGATATTAAGTTCTTTAGCAATTTCTTCAATAGATTTGTTGATAATATTAGGAGAATAATGAGAATAAATAGAATTATACTTATCATTAAGTTTAACAAGTCTAGTAATACCAGGTCTTGTCATAAATGCAAGATTACTATCATAATCGACACCAACACCACTTAAGAATTTAAATGCACCAAAAGTAAATTTATTAATGTTATGAATAGCTCCACTCTTAATAGCATCAAATTCATAAGGAGAAGTTTCAGCACTATATGCAGTTAGAAGGTGACCAGCATAATTTCTATGATTATGTTCAGAATCATCACCAAATTGTTTTAATTCATGACCATTAATAAATATATGTTGGTCTTCAGGAAGATACATTCCAACACTATTAGCAATAGATATAAGACCATCCCAAGCAACACTTATTGCTTTAAGCTGCATACCACTAATAGCATCATCGTGGTTTTCTACTTGGTCAATAATATCATATTGACTTCTGCTTTTCTTTGCTTTTTTAATAGATTCATCAACAACATTATCTATAGCTTTTCCAATATGTTCAGTATTAGAAGTAAGAAGTCTTTCTTCAATAGTAGAATCATCTTGCATTATTTTAAGCATACAATTTAGTATACCATTATCTCTGCTTTCTCTACTATATTTTCCTTCTTCTACTTTTTGAATATGTCCTTCTTTATCTATATAGGTATGTGCCATTATACCATAAATACTATCTACATCAAAGTCAGAACCAGTTTGGGCAACCCAATCATTAGGAACAACTATTGTAGAACCATAAGCATCGTCAACAAAGTCAACAACTTTCATAACAGCTACAGAATACTTAGCTTCAGTAGGAATACGATAACCTATGAAGGTATCTACACCACATTCACTATTACCTTTTGCAGCTTCAAGTTCTTTAAATAGATCATCTTTAGACTTAAGATTACCATCTTTATCTTTTCTTTCGAGTCCAAAGAAACTAGGAGAAACCATAACTTCTATATATGGTTTTCCATCAGGATAGAATTTAAGTTTGTCAGAATATTTAGCCTTAGTGTTTCCGCCTCCAATTTCATTAATACTTCTCTTATTAAAACCAATAGAAGTAACCTGAGGACCATGGAAACCAGGAAGCGTTTGTCTAACAATATTATTGTTAATCATACTTTGAGCTACTTGCTCAAGAGTTTTAGAAGTAAGAGTAAGAAAATCAGGAAGTTTAGGAAGTCTAATTCCTTCAATATCTGTATCTTCTAATGTAGCAAAATCAAGAAGATTTGTATCATCTTTTCTACTTCTAAGTTCTCTACGATAAATCTCATAGAATTTATCAAGATTTAATCCTCTAAGAGTAGATTTGCCGTTTTCGTCTGTAACAACATCAAGAGCTCCTTCTTTGCTAAGATCAATACCAAATTGAGCATAATATTCTTTAGCAGAAGCAGCTATATTCTCAGTATAAAGTTTTATAAATTTTTGTTTAGTTTCCCAAAGAGGGCTATTTTCATCAATATTATCAAGCATCTTTTTTATAATTTGAACACCAGCTTTATTTTCAGCTTGAACGTGTTGATGAGTCTCTTGTTGAGTAAACAGAAATTCATAATTATAATATTGAGTAGCACGTTTTGTACGAACAGCATTACCAAACTCACTTATAGAACCTCCATTTTCTATTTCATCAATAATATCTTGTTTTAATAAACCTGTAGACTTATCAAAAACTTCGAGAATATTAGTTTTACCTGCTTTAGAAGTCTCTTCAGTATTAAGCTGGTCAATACCATACTTATTCATAAGTTTAGCAACAGTTTCAAGTTCAGTTCCTTCTATAAGTTGAGGAACAAGAACAAACTCTGCATTCTTTATTTGTCTAGAAAAGAAACCTTGAGCATCTTCATCATAAGCAATATCATATTGGAAATTCTTTTGAACTTGAACAAATTCATCAAGTTCTTCAGCAAGAATAAGTTTACCACTTTTTATCTTATCAATAAGAGGTTTGTATTTAAATAACTGACCTCTACGAGCAATACGTCTAACCCATTCATCAAAAGTAATATAAGATTGAGCATCATTAACCTTTGGATTATAATATCTTGACATAATCTCAAAAGCCTTATCAGTAGCTTCTTTACTAGTAAAACCTTGACGTTTATACTCATCAATAAGTTTTTGAGAAAGAACACCAATTTCTTTAAATGACTCAGGATCACCTTTAGAATCAAGATTGAAACTACCAATAGTAGGTCCTGTCATTTTAGTATTACGAATAGTTATACCTCTATATTGGTTATGTTGTCTAATACCCCAATTTTTAAATACATCAGTATCTAAAATAGAATCTATTTCAGTATATTTTCTACCAAAAAGAGTAAGAAAATCAGGATTACCATAAGGATTACCACTACCTTGAACTTCTTTAGTTCTCTTAAAAGCATCTTGGTCTGACTTATAAAGTTTAGAATTACCTTCAAACAAATCATCAAAACCGATATAAGTTAATCTATAATTTAATCCAAATTCTCCAACAGTATCAAAATTACGTTTTACATTACTTATGTTTTCAGCATAGTTACTAACTCTATCAATAGTATTTTTAACATATCTATCAATATATTCAGCAATCATAGAATTAATCTGAGTATCAATAGAAGAAAGGTCTACATCTTCAATTCTACCATTAACTTTTTTAGTTTTAATAAAGGTGTTACTACTTCCCCCGTAAAGAGGATTAAGATATTTTTGCACTAAGTCATTACCAAGATTAATATGTTTACCTGTAGTTTTATCTATAATAGTAAATCTATTACTTTCAAAAACATTACCTGTAAGTTTGTAAGTACCATTTTCTTTCTTTACAATAACACCACCTTTTTCTTTTGGATTATCTGAAGGTTTATAATGGTAATTAGCATAGCATCCAGGATTGTCATTACCTATATTAGATTTACCAGCTTTAAATACAGGAGCTCCTTCTTCACCAAGACCTCTAATAGCTTCTTCTTCACTATAACGTTTAATTAAACCTTGTTTAGCAATATCTTCTTCACTAGTCCAAGTTTCAAAAAGACTGTCAATAGCAACAGCCATATCTATAATCTCTTGTCTAAATGTTCTCTTAAGACCAGCAAACAAAGGATGATTTACATTATAAGTCCTTTGAACTTTTCCTTGATTATCAAGAGTATTAAATAAAATTTCATGTAATGAAGACTTAATTTCATTACCTAATTCAGAAGAAAGACCAATAAATTTAGCATCAACAAGTTTTCTATCTTTAATAGTTCCTTTTATGATAAATCTATCGTTAATACTATTATTATCTTCAAGATATTGAAGACCAACAATTACTTCTTCTCCATCTTCACGACCTTTAAAGAAAGCATTTGGAAGTCTTATAGTTTTACCTTTATCAGATTTAGTATTAGTTATAAATTCAATAAGAATATTTTTATCATCAATAGGTATAATGTTTTCATTAGAAACATTATCTACTTCTTCATTAGTCGCTCTCTTTATAGCATTAATTCTTTCATTTATTTTACTTTCTACTTCTGTATAATTACTGATACTGTAAAGTCCAGAAATAGAATATTTAGGAGCAGAAACTACAAAATTATTTTTAGCATCAGAAGGAATACGCATAAAATAACCAGCAGTTTTAATGTTAGGTAAAGTATTATCACCTTGACCTATTTCTTTAGTAGTGTCAAAGAAATTAACAAAAGCTGTTCCAAGATAATCACCTTTTGTCATTTCAAAATAAAGAGCAGCTTTACCACTAGTTTCATCATTAGCACCATCAAACAAAGAAACTTTGAGTAATTCAGTAGCATATTCAGTAGGAGTTATATTTCCATTAGCATCTTTTCTAAATAAACCATAAGTAGTTTCTTCAGGAGTAGCACCTTTATGCTCATACATAATATTACTAAGATTATATTGAGCAGATTTGCTTCTATCTTTACCAAATTCTCCAAGAAGAACTTCGTTTTGGAGAATAGTAATTATATTAGTAAGAAAACTACTATTTATAACAGAAGAAACTTGATTACGTTTTGCATTGACAGAATTTAAATCTGCATTAACAGCACTATAATCAAGCATTAAATCAGCAAAAGAACTTGCTTGTTTTCTAAGTTCTTCAGTAGTATAATCTTCTGTTTCAGGAGCACCTTCATCCATATGTTTGTAAGAATAAATGTCATATTGGTCAGCAAGACTTTTAGCTAAATATTTGTGAATATATTCAAATGCAGCTTCTGAAGTAAGTTTAGAAAGTTCTTCAGTTATTTGTTCTTTAGTTACATTTTCTTTTTGTCTTGCGTTGTAAAGATGGTCAATTAGACTATCAAGAGTTTTATTAAAAGTATGTATTGTATTAATTCTAGCAATTTCTTTAGAATAATTCTTATAACTTTCTATTGTAGGATTTATAGTATTTTTAAGTCTAGAAGCTAAATTTGAAATATTATTAAGACTATCAACTTTTCCACTATTATCTTTATGTAAATCAATAAAAGCTTTTACTGATTTTTCATTAATACAAGGATAATATACTCTAACAAGTTCAGTTATATCTTTAATAAGTTCTGCTTTCTTTTCTTTTCCAGAAGGAGAGTTAAGAGCTTTTCTATAAGGTTCTTGTTTAAGACGGTCTATAATATAATTAGCTTTTGCTAAATACTCACTACTATTAAGAATATCATAAGAAGTATGTCTTACAGAATTAATAAATTGATTCTGAAGAGTAGTACGAACATCACAACTTGTATTGCTAATATACCATTCATTTCCTTTAGGAGATGTTTTAGTTATACTTTTAGCAATTACAAGTTTAGCAAAAGTATTCCAATAAAGATTAGCCAAATCTTCATCAGCTTCAAGTTCGTTAGCAAGAGTGTGAAAGGCTACCATATCAGGATGAGTATCAGCAATAAGTCTGATACTACGTATCATAGATTCTTTATTATCATAAGAAACTTGATGATAAAGATAACCATAAGCTTTATGAATATCAATTCCTTGAGGAACTCCTAAGGAATTATTTCTATCATAATCAGGCTCACCGTTTACAGTATTTGTACTATTAAGTTTTTTAATAGAAGCTAAATGAGCTTTAATTTTATTGTCTACATTACTAAGGGCATCACTTGTTAAACCGGTATGGTCATAAGCTGCAACAACAGAACCATAACCGTCATCTTCACTACTTCTTATATTGTCAGGTTCTCCTTGAGTTTCATCTTCAGATACTCTTTCGTCTTCTTGTTTATTATCTAAAGATTTTTCATCATAAAAATCAATACCATCTAAATAACCTGCATCAACTATTTCATCAAAAAACTTATCAGTATCAGTTTTAAGTTCAAAATACATTGAAACAAAGTTACGATTTTGGTCACTAATTTTATCAGCACCTAAAATATTAACAACTTCACTCTCAGTCATATCAGCAATTTTTGCCTTAACGTTTTCAAGTGAATCGTTAGTAGAATCAGCAATTCTTTTTGCTACAACACCTTCAATACCTTTAACAAGTCTGTATTTGAAGAATCGTTTACTTCTTAAGTTAGGATTAACTTTAAGTTTAAGTTCGTGTTCTTTAAGAGCTTTATGAATTTGACCTATTGTAGTGGCAACTTTAACTTTTTGCTTAGCTATAAATTTATCTTCTTTTGAAAGATTAGAAGCGTCAATCAAATCGTAAGCTAATCCACGCCTATTATCTAAATAATAATTAAGATATCCTTTAGGATTCTTTATACGACTATCTATAAAATATTTTTTATCAATAGAACGAAGAGTATCCGCTATATACAACATAGCATCAATTCTAGCTTCAGGAGTAGCATACATTCTACTAGAAACTGTAGAGATTCTAGAAGCAATTCTAGAACCTCCTGTTACAGACAGACCTTTAATTTTATAATACTCTTTTATGGCCTCTTCTATTCTACTAGGATTACCATTGATAAAATCGATATCTTCTTTATATTGATTTTTATACCAATTAGCAAACTCAGGTTTAGCAACACAATGAGTAGAAGAATACTCTGCAGCAACAAAATTAAGATATTTGTTAAACTTTGCTATATCAGTGCCGCAATGAGCTCTTAAATAACTCAAACCTTTAATATTATCAAGGTTTATAATTTTACAAGTATCAGACATAACATCTAATTTTGGTTATTATATACATTTAATTGAAATTTCACCATCATTTATTCTACGAATAATACTAGGTTGTTCAGAAATAGAAAATTGATTAACAAATTCTGTAATATTAGGAACGTCAACTTCTTCTATAGATGTTTCTTTAATACTACTTGCAGGAATATCATCATCATCTTCATAATTTTCTGCAAACTCACTTTCATTTTCTTCTTCAACTTGAGTATTTTCTTCAGTTTTAGTTTCTACATCCTCAACTTCTTCATTAAAACTTATACTAAGTTGATTTGGATCAACATTAGGAGTTTTAACTTCTGTACTAGTTTGTTGTTTTTTAGGAGTAGTTTTCTTATTATTACCAAATATGCCATTTATTATAGAAAGTTCTTCTTCATAAAGACTACCTTTGTTAATTTTATCAACACCAGTCCAATCAAAGAGTTTAACAAGAAAATCAATTATTTTAGAAAACAAACTTTTGTGTTCTTCTTTATTACTAGACTGAATATTATTAAGAGCATTAGCAAGAGTACCAGAAGTTAAACTTTCAACAAGGAATTCTTCAAGACCTTCTCTATTAATAGTACCATCTTCATTATAATATCTATCTATATATTCTTGTTTAGATTTAAACAGATATTTAGTAGCTTTTTCATCTTTGTTATTTTTAGCAAATTCATTAAATATTTCTCTAATATCCTCAACATAATGTTCGTTAGAAGGATTACTAAGAGTTAAATGAAGTTGTTCATGAACAAGTTTTCTAATAGCTTCTTTTCTTCCTGCTTCACTAGAATTAACAAGTTCATCAAGCCATTCTTTACCAATAACGATAGCACCTTCTGGAATAATAATGCCTCCGCCTCTATTAAGTTTAATAGGATGATCTTTTGTATTAGCATAAGCTAAATCACCTATTATTTCATTTACAAAGATAACATTCTTTGGGAAAAGTTTAGCATAAAAGTTGTTAAACTTTACATTATTTTTAATATTGTTGTTAAGAAGTTTAGCAATAGCAAAACCTTTATTTTTAGAATTAGAATTAACAATATCTACAATACTTTCAGGAGTAATTGTAAACTTATCATTCATTTCTCTTACAGGGGAGGTAGATATATGTTGTGCTACATCATCTTTAACTTTGATAGTTTGAATAGGACCACCATTTTCACCAAAACGTTCATGGTTTCCAAAACCATCAGTAGAAGGTTTAGTACTTAAAGTCACAAGAGATTCATTAAGAATAAAATCATTATAAGACTCATACTGTTTAACAAAACTACCTATTTTAACAGTAAATTTACCAGTATTCTCATCAATACTGAATATACTATTATTAGAAGGTTTATTATTATCTATCTCTAAGAAACCAGCACCAATATTAAAATAAGCATTGCCTGATAATATATTGTTTATTGCAGACTTTATATCAACAGATTCTGAAACACCATCTACTGTTCTTGTAATAGTAACATTATTGTTATACAGACCTATAAAATAATTACCATTAGTTGTACCATCAGCATTTGTAGAAAACACATTATAACCAATCAAATCACCATTAGTAACCACAGGTTCTACTACAAGGTTACCAGATATGGGAGCAAAAAGACCATCATAGTTGTTATACCATCTTTTTCTCTTTTGACTATAATTGCTATTACCAAATAAATTATAAAGGAAATTACCAAGCTGACCTATTTCTGAACGTTTATCTGTAGTAGCATTATCAATATTTTCAATAAGTTTAGTTATTTCATTTATAGCAGCATCAACAAACTTTTGAGCAGTTCTACTTACAGAAGGACTAGTAGCTTTTTGAGGAAAAGCATGAACTATATCATGAGAATTATTACGACCTAAAAGAACAACAAAAGTATTACCAGAACCAACTAATTGTCTAGAAATAAGAGCTGTATTGTCAGTATTGACATTTCCACTTATAGTAGTTTTATCCCTAACAGTAACTCCAACTTTAACTTTAGAAGGGTTTATAGTACCGTCTTCTCTCTTATAACGTTCACCAAGAGCACTCTTAGGAGCTGTAGCTTCTTCTGGTGTAGTTTCAATACGAGATCCTTCAGTAATATTAGCAACTGTTAAATTACCTTGTTCAGAATGTCCAAGTTTAATTGCAAAATTAAAACTAGGAACAACCATATTGGTAAACCAATTGTCAATACCAACAGAACGAGTAAGAATATTTTCTTCTTCTGCTCTATTTCTAAGGTCTTTATCTTCACCAAGATAAGGAATATCTTTAACGTAACGCCAAAGTTTTGCAAGACCTTCTAAACGTATAGCATCTCCATCTTGATCAATACCTAAATTAGTATCATCAACATATCCTTCTTGTAATGCTTGTTTATATGTTTTGTTGTTAATAAACTTATTATAAAGTTCATCCTTTTTAACAGAATCAGTTTCATAAGCATATTGAAGAACTATATTATATAACTCTGAAACATCAGAATCTTTATCAGGATTTTCAATCCATTTAGTAAACAAATCTTTAAGTTCACTTTCAACAGTATTACCAATAGGTTTAACATCAGTTATCCAACCATCATTAATTTGCATAAGATGGTCAGTTTCTTGTTTAAAATTATTAGGTATAGGAAGATAGCCTATTTTTTGATCATTTCTATAAAAATTAATAATATTTCCTTCTTTTCTATACGAAACAGAATCTCCAATATTAAGATTATCAATTTCTTTTATAGTTTTTTTACGAGCTTCTTCAAACAATTCATTTTTACAAAGACCATCAAAGTTAATAGAATAACTTTCCATTCTTTCAAGATTCTCACGAGTATTTCTATCAAGTGTCACATTTTGAAGAATAGATTTAGGATTATTATCTACTACAACATATTTAGAAGATTTTTGAAGATAATCTAAAGAAGCTTCATAAAGAACTTGAGCTGCAGCATCATTATGTGCAACTTTATTACAAAATCTTAATAAAGATTCTACATTAACATAAGTTTTTCCATCAATATCTTCAAATCCAAGTCTAGTTTTATTAGCATCAACGAGTTCATCAATAGCTTTATTTAGTATAGCAGAAGCAGCACGTTTTGCTTCAATATCAGTTTCAGAAATAGAAGAATGTTTGAGAGCAGCATCTATAGCATTACCTACAGGTTTATATAAGTCATATTCTTCTGCAATTGCTTTAGCGTTTTGAACATTTTGTTCAATCATTTGATTTATATAATCATCATTATTTTTATTATATTTATCTGTAAGAGTATTTCTAATTGATTTTAATACATTATCATCAACTATAGGAGCTTCTTGCCCAGCAATATCCATTATAATAGAATTAACATCATTAGCCATATCTATGGACATTCGTTTTCTATTATATTCTTCTTCACTAACATCTTCAGCATCAATAGGATTATTATCGGAATCTTCCTCCCCTGTAAGAAGGTTTGGATTATGTTGATTTGAATTATCTATACTATCTTCATTACTATTATAAATTGCTTTTCTATTATTTTCATCATTTTTTGTACTCAAAATACCAACACGAACAACTTTACCAGTTCCATTTATTTGTGGGTTTTGTTTAATAATAAAATTATTATCCATTATACTAACACCATCTTCTTGTGCAAAAAGCTTAGTATTATTATAATGAATTTCATTTGTATTATCATCAGTATTAAAATGGACTGTGTAAATTCCAGACATATCCATTGTATAACTATAAGAGTTATTTTGTGTATTGTTGTTACTAACAACAGCACCATCTCTTATACCAGAAATATTTAGACCACTTTCATTATTATTATTTGCAGGAGTTTGAGTTTTGGCTGTCGGTATCGGTTGCTGACCATTAGACAGCTGATTTGCCCCATTTTGACCACCTCTCAGCGTTTCTTTTGGTTGTTGTGGATTACCGTTAGGCTTCGGATTTTGAGCCGCTGAAATCGGATTTTCAGATGTAGAAGAAAATTTTCTTTGTGCGGCACTTATATCATCATAATCTTCGAGTATTTTATAAATATCTTCTTCTATGTTTTTATTAATAGGAGCAGAAAGATTAAGAATATTCAAAGCTCTTTTTAAAGTTTCAGCATCTTCTTCTTTTATGTTTGGAATAGTATTTACAACATTAGGTTTATGAAGATATGTATTTATGTATTGAGCTATTGTATCAGAACCATAAATACCAGCTAAATCTTTAATATCTTCAAAACTTTCATCAATTTTTAATCTACGAATTTCGTTAAGATAATTATGAAGATTTCTTGCTTCATGAAGAATTTCATCACTCGTAAGCTTAAGTTTAGAAGTTTCAGTAGCAATATTATATTCTAATGCGGCAATACTAGCATAAGAAGTTCCAAGTTCTTTACTAATCTTAGATATACTTCTATCTGAGCGAGTACCAAGAGCTTTAATAAGTCTATCTTCTCCAACTTGGCGTTGGTTCATTTGAGCATCAGATATATTTACAAGCCTATTGTCAATATTCTTAAAATAAGCTCTATTATCTTCGTTAATAGCTTTTCTAAATGTTATTAAATCTGGATTTGTAGTATCTTCTACAAACTTTCCTTTTTCATCCATTTTAGTTGCATAACTTCCTTCGATAGCAAGAAGTAAGTTAGCAACTCCTTCATCAGGTTTAAGATTAAATATAAGATTTTTTACAGAATTAATATCGTTATCTAATTGTCTAAGTCTTTCTTGACCAGATATCGTAGACTTAAGAGCAACATCATTAGAAATGTATGTTTTTTCAGCTTGAAGTTCTCCAAGTTTAGTAGTAAGCCATTGAAGTTTTATTACAGATTTATAATCAATATCTTTATCTACTTTATCGCCTAATGTTTCTTTAAGAGTATTAGCTTCGTCTTCAAATCTACGAAGCATATCTTCAAAATTATTTAGGTTAAGCTTATGTTCAATATTGTTTCTAACTATTATTTGAAGATATTCAACAGGAATGTCAATACCTTTGTCTTTAGCTATATTGTTAGCTTCTTTAAGAATTAAATCTTTATAAGCATTGTATTGCGTTTTAATTTTTTCAATAGCAGCTAAATCTTCAGATTCTATTTTAGCAATATCTTCTTGTTTTATAAGACCAGCATCAACCATAGCTTGTTGAACGTTTTTATCTTGAAGATAAGATTCTAACATATCTATGGTTCCACTATCCATAGCATTAAGAATATGTTTATTTCGTCTTTGTTCAAGAAGTTGTTTACGAAGAACTTCTTTTTCTTCATCACTATCAATAATTCTACCAGTAGCAAAAGGATCTTCGTTTTTAGTATTAAGATTAGTCATCTTAGTATAAAAGTCAGCCTCATTTGCAATTCTAGTTTCAATACTAGTTTTTAATCTATAGTCATCAGCAGTTTCTGTATATTTATTCCATGTATCATAAAAACTAGTATTTTCACCTGTTGTAGTATTAACTACAGCGTTTAATTCTTTATCAAGTTTTCTGCGTTTAGCTGCGGTTTGAGCTTTAGAACCAGCACCAGCACCAATATTAAACATAACACCTCCTGCTACACCCCAAAAAGCACTTTCCCAAAGTTCAGGATTACGCATATAATCATTAAGACGGTTACTAAAACCACCTGTAGTTACTTCCATACCAAGTATACTTCGTCCTAAATGAAGACCTTCTTGTGTAGCAATATAGTTTATAGCTTCTTCAACACCTTCAGTTGATTCAGTCAATCCTTTAGTAGCAAGATAATATCCAATGTCTCCAATTTTATCTTTAGCTTTCTCCCAAGTTTTTCTGTTCTTTAATAAAGCATCAAGTTCTTCTTTAGTTTGATATTTACCTGCAAACTTTCTAGAATTAATATCATAACGTCTTCCTCTTACAGTTTTAGGAGTTTTACTAAAAGCATTAAAAGAAACATTTCTTATAGCAGCTAATTGAATAACATCAAAAATAGCATTACGATAATCAAAAGCAAAAGTTCTATCAGCAGCAATTCTAGCAATTGCTTTAGCAACTTCTAAAGTATCGCTTGTATCAACACCTTGAAGACGTTGAGCATTATTTGCTATAAAATCTTCATAAGTACCATCTTCAATTTTTTTATCAAGTTCTTCCTTAAACTCAGGAACAGCTTGATTATATGTTTGTCTTGCTTCTTGATAATTTTCAAGTGTTCTTTGAATACCTGCATTAAGAAGAATTTTAGAACCTTCAGAAACAGCTTGTCTAGTTGTTTTACCAATATTACCCCATTTGTTAGCAAGTCTAGTACCTTTAGCAAGTTTTCCAAGTTTACTAACTGCACCAACAGCTAAGTTACTAGGTATTAAAAGAGTTAGTGAAGAAGCAATACTAGGAATATTTTGCATCCACCAACCAAAATCAGTACCATTACCAAAACCAGAACCAGGACGAGAATAAATAGGAGCTACTTCATTTCTAAATTGTTCTTGCCATTCTTCAAGTTTATTAGAAATAGGATTACTATAATCATGGTCAGAAGCACCTATAGCTTGACCAATAGCATCAAACATATCAGAAAAAGCAATAGCTGTACCTAATCCTATTTCAGATACAACAGTTTGAGCAAGTGCATTACCAAATTTTTCCCAATTTGATTGAGCATCAGCTAACATTCTATCTAAACTGCCATTTGAAGCTCTTTCAGGAGTATAATTAATACCATATTTAGAATATTTATCGTATTCTTTACTATCTACACGATATTGATTTTCTAAATCACTTTTTACAATATCATGTATAAGTTTATCGTTGGCACCATAATCTGTTTTATGTTCTTTATTGTCTAATATACTTCCTGTAGCATTATTACTACCATTTATAAGTTCAAATACGTTCATATCATTAATTATTATAAGCGTAACCTACGATAGTATTATATAAATTTAAGATTTCATCTAATTTAGCTCTAACATAACTATTAGAATTATTGTATGATTTTTGTATATTTGTTTTGTTAGAACTAAATATATCTTCAATTGTTATAAGATTACCGTCTGTATCTTGTAATTCCAAACCAGGATAGAGTTCTTCAGCAGCATTATATGCTATAGCTTTTGCAACCTTTTCAACACTATCAATATTGAAAGTGCCATCAGCTCTCATATACTGTGTTATTTGCATATTAGCTTGACGAAGAATAAAATCTCTATCTAAATCTCTTAACAAGTCATCATTTGTATATTCTTCATCTAATATTAAATCGCCATTAGCATCAAACTTTCTAGCAATACCATTATTTATTATAGCACTTGTACCATCTTTAAATCTATGCCTATAATTATCTCCATATTGTTTCATATCATTATAAACCATCATTGCTTGAAGGTCTGTAGAATTATTTATAGCATCACCAGTAAGAGTATTAAGATAACCAGGTATAAACATTTGCATACGTTTACCTCTAGCTTCACCTTTGTCATTTATTTTATTTGGATCAAGAGCTATAAGAATTCCAGTTTTACCATTTAATGTCATACCATGAATGTGAATTTGATTAAGATCTCTAACAGACATAGCAAGCATAAATTCTCCAAATTCTTTATCTTTTTCTATTTTATGCATTGGTTCTGGGTCATCTGCATCAAATGTTACATAATGATCATATCTACCAAAAACCATAGCTTTAGTAAAATCTACAATTTTCTTTTTATCAGCTTCTTTTTCAATACTAGGTAAAGCAAATACTGTACCACTTGTAACTATTTCATTATCAAAATCACCAGCATCTATTTTTTTAGACAATGATTCTGAATCAGAAACATTATTTAACATAACACCTAATGCTGATGCATCTAAAGCATCATGATTTCGAATATAATTTCCAGACGAATACATTGGAGAATTATAATTTATTATATTCCCTTCTTTATCATAACCTTGGAATTTAACTCTGTTTTCTACATTATTATATTTTTCAGAAGCTTCAGCTAAAGCTACAGTAAGCATTGGTCCATAATCTGAATATTTATCATATATAAATTCAGTATCTCCGTTATCTTTTTGTGTTATACTAACACCAGAAGCTTTTAACATTTCACGTGTTACACCATAACTATTTAATTTATTAAACACAGCATCAACATCAAAATTATTATCTTTCATAAGCCAATCTCTACCAAAAAATGGAATTGATGACTTCTTCTTATAAGGAAGAGTTGCTTTAAGTGTTACAGCATCATTGTTTGATTTACCTATACTATAGATAGTACCATACCCAAAATCTTCTTCATTTATTTCATAAGAAGAACCCAATCTAGCATAATATTCATGAAATTGTGCTAATTGAGGATTTTCTCTAGCAAAACTTTCATCATCTTGATATATAAAGTTTCCTGTAGCGTCTTTAGCATATCTTAATTCATTATAAGAATTAGGATTTTTCCAACTATCATTAAACTTTAATTTAGCAGTGTTTTCTTCTCCTATTGATTTATAAACTGCTTGATTATGAGCAGCGTTTCTTTGATATTCATTAATTCTAGCTAAAACTTTTGCTCTTTGCAAATCAGTAGCACCAGTATAGTCAAAACTATCATAATAACGCGCAGCTTCATCTAATTTGCCTGTTTCTACTAAAGTTCTAGCATAATTTTCATCTATATTTTTATAACTAGGTTTATTCATATTTTTAATATTATCTGTTATTGATTAAAAATTGCACCACCCCAAGAAGTAGAAGTTGTAGTATTATTATTTTTAACAGGTTTGGAATCTTGTGTTCTAGTTCCAGCTTCAGCTTTTAAAGCACCATCTACTACAGAACCTGAAGATGAAGGTTGTGAATAAACGTAACTATTATTAGAATCTTCATATTTATACCCATAGGCAGAAGCTTGTTTAGAATTAAATAATCTATATTCAAAATAATTCATAAACGTATTATTATCTTCTTTCTTTGGAACATTACCATCATAAAATAATGGTTTTCTCATATTCAGAGTTGTTTCAAGAGCTTTATATTCTTGACTATTTGGATCTAATGTTCTCAATTTAGCTTCATCTTCTAGAAAAGCTTCATAATCACCACCCCACATTTGTTGAAGTTTTTTATCCCAATCAGGAATATTATAAAGTTTTTCTCTAGCTTGTGCTAAAACTTCTTCAGGTTTTACTTCTTTTGTAGAATAACTGTGACGTTCTGTAATATTAGAAGGAACTACTGTAATTCCATTAGGTCTTCCATATACAGCTTTACCTGCTTGTTTTGATGGAATTCCACCTTCTAAATTAGTAGCGTTATCTCTAGAAATAGTATCAGGATGTATGCTTTTAAAAGCTTCATCAAAAAGATTATCTATATTTATATTTGCTAGAGGAGTTACTTCATAATCCCAAGTATCTGTTCCTATAGCATTTCCGTTAACTCTTATTATTTTGTTTGAATAAGGATTTTTCTTCTTAAGATATTTAGCTTCATTTGTACTAATAATGCCTTTTGCAGCCATATCATCAATGCTAGCCATTTTTTGATTATATTCGGCACTATTTTTAAGCCTTCCAATCCATTCAGTATTAGATTGAATATTTCCTACCTCCTCCATTGCTGCATTTATTGCACCATAATAATCTCCAACTTGTACAGCATTATTAATTCTATCTTTAATTCTTTGTTTTTCTGCATTAAACCATTCAAACTCAGCAGGATTAAGTTCGGTTTCAACCTTTCCAAGAGCTACATCAACAGCTGTTTTTTGTTGCATTGCTTCTTTTTGTCTTGCTTCTTGTTGAGCAAAACTTCTTGCAAGAATATTATAATCTTCTTCTACTGGTTTATATTCTATAGGAGTAAAACCAGCAGGATTAAATTGTGTTCTTAAACTATATTGATTTCTAGGCATAACATTATTGTTTTACAATTAAATTATCAGCTCCAAAAATATCTTCCAACCTCTTTGCATAATTAGCTTGTTCACTACCTTCTGGAGAATTTTTATATAATTGATATAAATCTCTAGCAAGATTTATATCTTTAAATCTAATAGCATAATTTATATTATTTTCAGGATTAGCACCAAGTAAAGTCATATCTAATTCATGTCTTTGTTTTTCATCAGTTGCAAATGCACTACCCACACCTGCAGCACTAGTTGCTAGTGTATTACCCCAAATTTGAGCATTTTGTTGTCTAGAAGAAGCCAAAGTATCAGCAGAACCTAAAATTCTTTGATTTTCAATATCATTGTTGTATTGTGCAAGGCTTAATCTAGCAGAAGTATAATCTCTAAGTGCAGCATTTCTTAATTCAGCATTTTTAGCAGAAACATTTGTAAGACGTTCCATATTACCTTGAATAATACCTTGTCTAACTTCATTAGCTTTATCTTCAATACTACTAATTTGATCATTATAAATAATATCAGCAGCAGCACTTCTGTTTTGAGCAGCAGCAGAACTTAAACTTCCATTGTTTATAGTTCTTAAACTTCTTTGTCTACTTCTTTCAGCAAGAGTTCTTTGTGGATTAGTATTCACAATAGGTGCTTGTAAAGCAGCATAAGATAAAGGAGCAGAATAATCCTCTTTACTAATAATATTAGGATCTATAGTTTTAAGATTGCTATATGCGTCTGCTAAAGTTCTAGCAGCAGAACTATTACCTAATGTAGAAATTAAAGCACCACCAAGATTACCTCCAGCAGTTATTAAAGAACCTGTAATATTAGGAGTAAAATGATTATTATAGGTTTTATTATTTCTATGAGGATTAGTACTGTAATATAGAATATCACCCCAAGCTTCATCATAATCAGGCATTATAAAAGCTTCACCACCTTTAGCATATCTTAATCTCATTCTTTTTACAGGGGTTTTATTATCCATATCTTTTAAATTTTCTTGTATATTAAATGCTTCTTGTGGATGCATACCATTTATTACTGCTTTAGCAGGATTAAAACCTTTAATAGAATGCTTACTTATAAATTCAGCATCAGTTGGTGTAACAAGAAGAAGTTCACCTTGATTAGTATTTTGATTTCCTTCTCCTTCAATAGTTTCTTGTCCAGCAAACTTAATACCTACACCAGTTTTATTTTTACCATTGTTTGTTTTATGATAATGATTATGATCATTTCCAACAATTTCATATAAATCATATCCCTCAGGTGTAGTTGTTATTGGAATAACTCCACCACCATCTGTAACAGTAAAAGGTAGATTACTATTCTTCCCCCGTAAGAAGTATACAGATTTTTTAATTTTACCACCTCTTTTTGCAATAAGTCTAGAAGCTTCAAGTCTAGCAATATTATTTTGTTGTCCTGCTTGAAGTTGTTCATTCATGTTTGCAGCAAGAATTGTATTTCTCATTTGTTCATTTTGTTGCTTATTAAAATTAATAAGGTCTTGCTGATTTTTAGTGTTAACTTCATTAAGTCTAGCCATACTTTCTGCTTGCTCTTTAGCAGCTTGTCTAGTAGCAGCAGCTTGTATAGCAGCAGCAGCAAGTGATGCACCTGCACTAATAGCAGCAGCAGCACCTATCGTAGCTTTTGGTCTATTACCATTTTTAAGGTTATACTTTTTCATAATCATTCATATTAAATATTATGTTTTCTAATTTAAAGTTTTTGTTTTTAAATATTAATCTTACAACGAAATATTTACCGTAAATAAGAGAATAATCTCTACCTAATGTTCTATCATCTGTATAAGGTACTTTATCTTTATAATTACATTCATCATTAATGTTATATACATCTCTAAAATAATTCATACTCCAAACACCACAATTATATCTAGGTTCTATATAAGAACTTTCGTTTACAATTGGTTGTTGCTGACTATTATATTCTATTAGAGAAGCATTATTTGCCATTTTAGGCGTTCCATCATCGTTTGTCAATGGTATTAATGCAGTTTGTGTTTGGTCGCTATAAATGCGAATTGAAAATCCAGAATATTTTTCTCTTGTTTCTTCTGCTAAATTAATGTTATTAATACCATTATAATTTTTAACTGCACTACATATCCAATTAATATAATTTAAAACTTTTATTTTTTCGTAATTTGAATTACATATAATATCAATACAAGAAGCGACTTTATTATTTGATATTTCTCTATCTACATCAACAACAGTAAACTTTGAAAGAGCAAATGCTTCATCATAATTAATAACAGAAACTTCTTTATTATCTATTATTTCATATTTTTTGTAACTATCTTTATCTACTCTGTTTATTGTTGTTATATTAGTTTGACCTATAAGCTTATCATTTCTGAAATAACAATTAATTCTACTATTAAAACCATCATTAAAGTTAAAATCATGTATTGATATAAAACCTTTACTTATAAAACTATAACTTAAACAAATATTTTCAAATCCATTTTTAAGATTAACAAAAAATCTATTATTATAATCATCTGCTGCAAATAATATATCATTAGGGTTAATCCATGTTATAACTTTTTTGATATTATCGCTTATAGGAACTAATTGATTATCACCACCATAAGCATACATAGTTTGTGCAAGTTTATCATAGAAAATATAACTATCATGAGTTATTAATGAATGTTTTTTATCAGTTATACCACCATAACCAAATTGAGCATCAAATATCTCTTGAATACCAACATTAAAAATATCAGATTCTTGGAGTGTTAAAGTTTTTTCTTCACCAGATATATTGTTATTATCTGTAAATTTAAATAAAGCGTGTTCACAATGAACATAAATGTTATTTACAAGACTAAACAAATTTATTATAATGCCTCTATTTGTTGGAACATTATAATAATCTGTTGCATTAAATTTATAAATATTTCTATAACTTTCATCAACATTTATATCACTAGAACGAACTGTATTATCAAATATAGTAATTTTGGTTGTATCAACAATATTATAAAATTTTCTTACATAATCTTTATATGTTGAATCAAATTGATATATAGAACTAGCTATGAGAGAATTTACAGAAATCATTAATTGAGAATCAAATTCTTCTATTTCTTCAGTACCTTGTGAATTTGTTATTGTTGTTTTTTTAATATTATATCTTCTTACTTTAGGTTGTAAATCTTCAGTTAAAGACATATAATTAAGATTATAATTAGATATAATATAATAATATAACAATCCTTGAGTGCTTATTTCTGAAGTAAATTCTTCAAACTTTATATTATTGTCTTCTAATAAAGGTAAATCATATATATTAGCTTCAGTAATTTCTGTATCAACACCATTTATTTTAATGAATTTTTTAAATACATCTTGACCACTAATATAATATTTGTCTGCAATAATTCTATTAAGCTTAGTTACAACACAAGAATATCCAGGAATATTTAATAAATCATAATTATCATAAGAATGAACAGCATTTGATATAAATGGTGTTAATTTAATTAATTCTTTTTCTTTATCATCACTATCTTCTCCATTACCTACTATAAATAACAATTTACTATTTTGTCTAATAGCATCAATAGTAGCATCTTCAGACTTTTCTATAAATACATATCCAGCTGTTCCAAAACTACTTATAGGATTTGATGTACCACTAGATCTATAAATAGCATTTCTTGTTATAATATCTCCATTCTCATTTTTAATGGTTATATGATCATTTACAGTATATAATAAAGTATCACATTCTAAACAATCACCAACTGTATAATCATTTTGATGGTCAATATTAAATAATTGGCATACTGTATTTTTATGTTTATATATAGAAATAAAATATCCT
>JAZSIL010000305.1:0-3548 GCA_045533785.1 Bacilli bacterium | reverse complement strand
TACAATCAACAATAATGAATCAATTCAACAAGCTATTAAAGAATATTAAATTAAAGATAATAATCCTAATGTTTCTTTTAATGGAACACTATATGATAAAACAATAAGTTGATACAATAATACTTTTTTAGATTCTTCATTTAAAGATTCTGTATCAATATCTGTAAAATTAATTTCAGTAACTTGTTTATCTTTAATAATTAATTCAATATAATCCTCATAAAAATATTGTACTCTAAATCTAATCTCGTCTTCACAAGAGATGTTTTTTAATATATCAACAATTTCTTTTAATGGTGCAGAATAATACATAAAACTACCTTGTTTAAAAATGTCTCCCATGAATTCAGCACAAGATTCATAAACTCTACTCATCCCAACAGTAATATATTTAGGATCTAAAGCATCTTTTTCATACCAACATACTTCATTTGGAAATTCAAACATCTTTTTTAATTCTCTAGCATAACGAGTAGAAGTTTCAATATACATAATATCATATAATTCATAACCAAATTGTTCACATAATTCAGTTAAGTCAGTGGCTTTAAGGTTTAGAACTTCCATTAACTCCATCCCATTAAGATCTAATGTTTTCCCTTTTTCTTGTAATAACCCTTGTAATTTTTCAACTAATTGTTTCATATTTTCCATCTCCTTTTCTTGTTTCTTTATATATAATATTATACCATTTTTTTAGTTAAAAGTCAATGTAAAATCGGGATTAATTGATGTCCCACAGGACATTCGTTTTTATTGATAACCAAGCAAATCTATAGTCAAAATTTATTTGATTATATAACATTAAAAAAATGCCACTTAAAATAGTGACATTTTTAATATAGTATATTTTTAGTAATAAAAATAATATTTTTGAAAGGAGGTAGTAAAAAATAGGAAAAATATACAAACCTAGGAATAATCGCATTTATGTAAAATACACTAATAATATATCATGTATTTTTATAAATGCAATATTCTATCAGAAAATATTTTTATTTTTTTTAAATATTTGAAAGTTCATATGCTCTTTTAATTGTTGCATCAGATGTTTCTTCAATTATATCTTGTAAATTAGATCTATCAAAAACTTTCAATCCTTCTAAAGTTGCTCCTTTTGGACTACAAACATCTTTAATAAGTTCATCAATTGATTTATCAGTTTCACTAATCATTTTAGCAGAACCAATAATTCCTTGAACACATAGAGATTTTGCAGTATCATAATCTATTCCATTTTTAACAGCTTTTTCAATAAAACATTTTGCGAAATAATATAAAAATGCAGGCATACTACCATTTACAGGAATTACTTCATTCATCAAATTATCTGGTATTTCTTCAACTACACCCAACAGTGAAAAGATCTTTTTAACTTCACTAAATTCCAAATCACCAACATTAGGAGTTTTTGAAATCGCTGTTGATCCTTCGTTAATTAATGCAGGAGTATTAGGCATTACTCTAATAACTTTTACATCACCAAAAATTGCTTGTAAATCACTTACTGTTTTTCCAGTTACAATACTTACTAATAATAAATCTTTATTTTGAAATTCAATATTCTTTAATACTTTTAACATTTGTGGTTTTATAGCAAGTATTAACACATCAACATTTTCAATTAAATCTTTTTCATCTTTTGCAACTAAAATATCGCTAAACTTATTTAACTTTAATTTATCAATATCAAATATCAATATCTCTTCCTTATTATATATAGAAGCATTAATTATCCCCTTTAAAATACTTCCGCCCATATTTCCTATTCCAAGAACACCAAGTTTATATTTTTTCATATTTACCTCTCTGCGATATTTTTTTAGTTTTTTACTTTTTAATTTCTTATGTAAATATTATACAAGACAGGACGCTACTTTGTCAAGTTTTTTTAAGATAAGATAAAAGCTAATCTAAATAGAAAAAGAATGTCACTATTTAAAGTGACATCCTTTTTTATAATACATTTGTA
Organism: Bacilli bacterium; assembly: GCA_045533785.1. Lineage (GTDB taxonomy): Bacteria > Bacillota_I > Bacilli_A > ML615J-28 > CAG-313 > UBA1737. The sequence continues at coordinate 1,576 of JAZSIL010000305.1, read as the reverse complement.
TCACGTTTAATTAAACGACTTTTAGCTTCAATAAGTCTATCATTATTAGATAATATATATGTATTACCTTTAGTTCTTGTTATCGCAGTATAAATTATTTGTCTATTTAGCAATGGATGACCCTTAACATTTGGTAAGATTACTAAAATATTTTTATAATCTGATCCTTGTGATTTATGAATAGTTATCGCATATGCTAAATCAATTTCTTTTCCCGCAATAAGTCTTAGTGGATAAAAAGTAAAGTCTTTTATTTTGAAGATTTTATCTTTTAGTTTTTCATCTTTATTTACTAAAACTGTTGATTTTTTAACCATAAAGTATAATGTATCATCATCTTTAAAACTTACCAATATTCCAGAATCACCATTATATAAATCAAGTAGTTTATTATTTTTATTTACCATCATTAACATACCAGGATAACATCCATTATATGATAGTGGTGTTTTAAAATTAATAAATTTCTTACTAATCAACTTATTAATTTCTTGTACACCTCTTGCACCTTTGTTTTCTGCACAAAGTATTTTAGCATTTTCAGTTTTTGCAAATAAATCATTAAGGTAATCAATATTAGTATAATCAATATTTGTCGCAAATTTTTGCAAGTTACTATAATATTTTTCACCCCATTTAAGTGAGATGTATTCAACCACCTCACGTGGTGTAAAGCCATCTTTTTCAATATTATAAAAATAAACTGGTTTTGATTTATCATCAGGTTTAATTTCAAATGTTTCAAAATCTTGCCAATCTTCTTCTTTTATTAATAACTCTTCATTATTATTAATTATTCTTGCTAATTCATAAATCTTAGTATCTTTACTAAATCTAATAGATTCATCTAGTTCAATAATGTTTTCTTTTAGCGATTCTTTCGATAGTAAATCACCAAAAACAGCACCACATTCAACTGAAGGTAATTGGTTCTTATCACCCATAATATAAACAAAAGCATTTTCTGGAATTGCTTCTAAAAGTGAATTAAATAAACAAACATCTATCATACTAGCTTCATCAATAACGAATAGTGAATTTTCTGTAAACTGGTGGTATTTATTATAAAGAAAACCATTTGTTTCATAATCAACTTCTAATAATCTATGAATTGTTGATTCTTGTAACTTATTAATTTTCTCAATAACCTTTGTATTATTATTTTTATAGTCCTCTTTAATATTTGCAAGTCCATTAATGATACTTTCTTTCATTCTACTTGATGCTTTACCACTAGGTGCGACTAAATAAACTCTTAAATCATCTTGATAGTTCTTAAGAAGATTTATTAATAAGAATAAAATTGAAGTTGTTTTACCAGTACCTGGTCCACCTGTAATTATTAAGTTTTTATTTAATCCTTCGTTAAATGCTTTTATTTGACCATTAGATGGAGTTATTTTATCAGTATTAACAAATTCTTCATATGAAATTACATTTTCAATATTTCTTTTTACTTTAAATAATTTATCAATATTTTTAATAATTCCACGTCTTGCTACATTATATTTCTTTAAATATAAATAACCGTCATCAACTTGAAAAATTTTATTTTCTCCAATTATTTGTGGTAATT
>JAZSIL010000303.1:0-14600 GCA_045533785.1 Bacilli bacterium | reverse complement strand
CCATTGTCTTGACAATATAGATCGCGTGTTAAATCATGAATAAAGGAAAAATCAATAAATTTATCTATTTTACGTACTAAATGATCTTGTGGTACAAGTTCATCTAGGCAAGCTATTTCGGCTTTGTTTCTGTCGTATTTAATAAAATTAGAATTCTTTTCGTTATACATAAGTTGACCCTCTCTTTATATTATATATTATACCACTTTTTGTAATTATTTTCAAATATAAAAAAAGTTGACAAACACTTAAGTTTGTCAACAGTCTGAAATGGAGGTATTAACCTCCATTTTATTTTTCTATTAGCAAACACCTTGTGCAAGCATTGCAGCTGCAACTTTCTTGAAACCACTAATATTAGCACCTAGAACTGTGTTATACATATTATCATAGTGTTTTGCGCATTCATGAACTTCCATAAAGATGTTTTCCATTTGTGATTTTAATTTTTGATCTACTTCTTCAAATGTCCATGCAAGACGCATTGAATTTTGACTCATTTCAAATCCTGAAACCATTACCCCACCAGCATTTGCAGCTTTAGCAGGAGCAAAGGCAATTTTGTTTTCAATAATATAATTTGTTGCATCAAGTGTACAAGGCATGTTAGCACCTTCAGCTACTGCGATAACACCATTTTTAACAAATGCTTTTGCATCATCTAAATCAATTTCATTTTGTGTTGCACATGGAAGAACAACATCACATTTAACTTGCCACATTAATTTTGGATTAGGATTGAATGTGCAATCTTTATCAAGTTCAGCGTATTCTGATAGTAATCCACGTTTAGTTTCTTTTATTTCTCTTGCTAGTTCTAAGTTAATACCTGATTCTTTATAAACATAACCACTAATATCACTTAATGCAATAACTGTAGCACCTAGTTCTTTAGCTTTTATTGCAGCATATATACCAACATTACCACTTCCAGATACAATTACTTTTTTACCTTCAAGAGTTGTATCTTTCATAACTTGTAACATTTTGTTTGTGAAATAGCATAAACCAAAACCTGTAGCGCTAGTTCTACCAATTGATCCACCATAACTTAAGCCTTTACCAGTTAGTACGCCAGTCCATTCATTTTTTAGACGTTTATATTGTCCAAACATATATCCAATTTCTCTAGCACCTGTTCCGATGTCACCTGCTGGAACGTCAGTATCTGCTCCGATGTGTCTAAATAGTTCTGTCATAAAACTTTGGCAAAAACGCATAACTTCTAAATCACTTTTACCGCGAGGATCGAAGTCACAACCACCTTTACCTCCGCCCATTGGAAGTCCTGTAAGAGAATTTTTAAGAGTTTGTTCGAAACCCAAAAACTTCATAATACTAGGATTTACTGATGGATGAAGTCTTATACCACCTTTATAAGGTCCTATTGCTGAGTTGAATTGAACACGATAACCTCTATTTACATGTACTTTACCATTATCATCAACCCATGGAACTCTAAATGTAATTAGACGTTCTGGTTCAACAAATCTTTCGATGACACCAGCACTTTCTAATTCTGGATGTTCATTAACGTAAGGTTCAATCGAATTTAATACTTCATAAACTGCTTGTAAAAATTCTGGTTCGTTTTTGTCTTTTTGTTTTACATTTTCATAAATAGTAAGTAAATACTTGTTTGTCATATTAAGTCCTCCAAAATAATATGTAAATATTATAACATATCCATTCTAAAAAAGAAATTAAAAAGCAATATTTTGTATGTGAAATAAAAACATTTGTCTTGCAAGTAAAGACAAAATATGTTATAATATTATACAAAAGAGGTGAACATATGTATACTAGCACAAGACGTAAATTAAATTTAAATGCATCTAATTGTATTTTAAAAGGAATAAGTGATGAGGGCGGTTTATTCATTGTAAATGATTTTAATAACTTTAATTTTAATAAGGAGTTTTTAAATAAATCATATCAAGAAATTGCAAAGGTAATTCTTAAATATTTCTTGAATGATTTTGAAAGTGTTGATCAAATTATTGATAATGCTTATAATAAAAAGAATTTTAAAGAAAAAATAGTTGATGTTAAATCATTTGATAAACTTTCATTTTTAGAGCTTTATCACGGACCTACACTTGCATTTAAAGATATGGCTTTAACTGTGTTACCGCATTTAATGGTAGAATCTAAGAGATTATCTGGTTTTCCAAAGAAAACATTAATTCTTACTGCAACAAGTGGTGATACTGGTGGGGCAGCATTATCAGGATTTAAAGATGTTGATAATGTATTTATTGTTGTTTTATATCCTACTAATGGTGTTAGTAATTTCCAAGCATCCCAAATGAATTATTATACTGGGAAAAATGCTATGGCTATTAGTGTTGAAGGGAATTTTGATGATTGCCAAAATCTAGTTAAAAAAGTCTTTACAAGTGGAATTAAATTAAAGAATTATGAATTATCTTCAGCAAATTCAATTAATATTGGTCGTCTTATACCACAAATTATTTATTATTTTTATAGTTATTGTGATTTGGTTAATAAAGGCGAAATTAAATTTGGAGATAAAATTAATTATGTTGTTCCAACAGGTAATTTTGGTAATATTCTTGCTTGTTATATTGCAAAGCAAATGGGATTATATATAAATAAAATTGTTTGTGCAAGTAATGAAAATAATGTTTTAACTGATTTCTTCAATACATATACATATGATAAAAATAGAGATTTTTATTTAACAAATTCTCCAGCGATGGATATTTTAATTTCATCTAATTTAGAAAGATTATTGTATATTATTTCTGGCAATAACGAAATTTTAGTAAGTAAATTAATGACTGATTTAAAAGAAACAGGAAAATTTATATTACCTAAAGAATATCATGAAAAGTTAGATGATTTTCTATCATATAGTGTAACAAAAGATGAAACAGTAAAAGCAATAGACAATTGTTATAAAAAATATAATTATCTAATCGATCCTCATACTGCAGTTGGATATGACGCATATGAAAATGTAAAGGATAAGCTTGATGGCAAAACTGTAGTTGTTTCAACTGCAAGTCCATTTAAGTTTGTAGAAACTGTAAATGAAGTATTTAATTATGATGATGTTGATCTTAAGTTAATTAAAAAGATTGCTGCAAACACTAACTTAGAAGTACCTAGTATTTTATCTGATATATATAATTTTGAGTATGAAAAAGTTATTTGGAAAAAAGAAGAAATGGAAATTAATCTTAGAAAGTTAATTGGTGAGATAGATGAAAATTGTTAGAACTTTTGCTACTTCAGCAAATTTAGGTCCTGGATTTGATACATTTGGCATCTGTCTTAATTTATATAACGAGTATTCATTTGAAATTTCAGACAAATATGAAATACATGAATTTAATGATCGATTTAGTACACCAGTTAATAATTTAATTATTAATAGTTATGAGGAAGTTTTTAATAGATTAAATAAAAAAATCATTCCTATTAAACTTGTACAAATAACACAGAATATACCATCATCAAGAGGTCTTGGTTCAAGTGCTTCATGTATTGTAAGTGGTGTTATGATAGCAAATGAAATATTAGGAAATATTTTATCTAAGGATGAAATATTTCAAATAGCATCTAGTATAGAAGGACATCCTGATAATGTTGCACCACTTATTTTTGGTGGTTTAACTTGTAGTTTTAAAAATGATAAATTCTACACAATAAAGTTTGATTGTAGTGAAAGTTTTAAATTTACTGTATGTATACCTTCTTTTGAACTTAAGACTAGTGTAGCAAGAAGTGTATTACCAAAAACTGTGAGTATGTCTGATGCGGTTAGTAATATTTCACACAGTGTTGCGTTAATTAAAGCATTAGAATTAGGTGATTTAGATTTATTGAAAATTGCTAATATTGATAAATTACATCAAGAGTATCGTTTTCCTTTAATAAAAGGATCTGAGTATTTTATTGATTTTGCAAGTAATAATAATGCAACTTGCATGATTAGTGGAGCAGGGCCTACTATTTTATTAATTAGTAAGAATAGTCTTAATATTAAATATGAAGATTGGAAAATTATTGAACAAAATGTAAATAATAAGGGAGCTTATATTTATGAAAAGTAATGAGTATTTTATTGTTCATAAAAGTATTCTACCAGAATATTTTGAGCAAGTTATTAAAGCGCGCGAATTAATAAATGATAAAAATATTAGCGTATCTGAAGCTTGTAAATTACAAAATATTAGTAGATCAACTTATTATAAGTATAAAGATTATATTTTTAGACCATCGAAAGATACTGGAAATAAAGCAATTTTTGTTATTAAAACAATTGATGAAAAAGGTGTATTATCATCAATTTTATCAGTAGTTTATGCGAAGTTAGGTAATGTAATATCAATTAATCAAGATAAACCACTTGATGAAACTGCATATATAACACTTGCAATTGATGTGAGTGAATTAAATACTTCAATTGAAAAATTAAAAGATGACTTGAACACAATAAGTGGAGTTAAGTCAGTAGATATTATGGGGGTGGAATAATGGAAAAAATTAATATTGCGATTCTAGGTTATGGAGTAATAGGTAAGGGTGTATTTGAAATATGTAATAATATGCCAAATATAAATGTTTTAAAGATTTTTGATCGTAAAGAAAAATTTGACAATAATCATATTGAACTATTTACTGATAATGCAAATGATATATTTAAAGATGACAATATTCAATTAATTGTTGAAGTATTAGGTGGATATGAATTTGCAAAAGAAATGATGCTGCAAGCAATTAAATATCGTAAACACGTTGTTACAGCTAATAAAGAAGTTGTTGCTAAAGACATTGATTTATTTACAAATGCAGCAAGAGCAAATGAAGTTTATTTTGCTTATGAAGCTAGTGTTGGTGGTGGAATACCAATTATAAAAAATATTAAAGAACTTAAAAAGGTAAATCAGATTACTAAAATTTCTGGTATTTTAAATGGTACAACTAATTTTATTTTAACTAAAATGTTTGAAGGACTTGATTTTAATGATGCGTTAAAAAAAGCTCAAGAATTAGGCTTTGCAGAAGCTGATCCAACAGCTGATTTAGAAGGGTATGATATGATGCGAAAAATCGCTATTTTATCTGACCTTGCATGGGATACTTTTGTTGATATAAATTTAATTAAACAAACAGGTATTTCTAAAATAACTAAAGATGATGTTGAAAATGCTAAAGCAAATAATAAGGTTATTAAATTTGTTTGTGAAAGTATTAAAGATGATAATCATATTGAAATAAGTGTAGAACCTAAGCTTTTAGATAATACACATTTCTTTAACAATGTTAATAATGAGTTTAATGCAGTTATTTTAGAAACTTATCCTAATGACACATTAACATTCATAGGTAAAGGGGCAGGAAGTCTTCCAACTGCATCTGCAATAGTACTTGATATTGTAGATATAATGGAGGATAAATGTTTAATAAATTATTATAATAGAAGAAGTTACAAAATTAATTAAGCGAGGAAAAAAGACATGAAGAAATATAATGTAGCTGTTGTTGGAGCAACAGGACTAGTAGGAAGAACTTTTTTAAAAGTATTAGCAGAATATAATTTTCCAATAAATAACTTGGTTTTATATGCTTCTGCAAGAAGTGCTGGAAAAGTTGTTGAGTTTATGGGGAAAGAATATACAATTGTTGAACTTACTCATGATGCGTTTGATGATATTGACATTGCATTATTTTCAGCAGGAGGAGGCGTATCTAAAGAATATGCACCAATTGCTGCAAACAAAGGTGCAATTGTAATTGATAATTCTAGTGCTTGGAGAATGGATGAAAATTGTGCATTAATTGTCCCTGAAATTAATATTGATGATGCATATTCAAAATCTAAAATTATTGCAAACCCTAACTGTTCAACTATCCAATCAGTTTTACCATTAAAACCGCTTCTTGATAAGTTTGGTTTAAAAAGAGTAGTTTATACTACTTATCAATCTGTATCAGGTTCAGGGCAAAAAGGTGTTAATGATTTAAAGAGATGTAAAAATGGTGAAAAACCTGAGTTTTATCCATATGATATTGCTAATACATGTATTCCAGAAATTGATGAGTTTTTAGATGATGGTTATACTAAAGAAGAAATGAAAATGGTAAATGAAACTAGAAAAATATTACATGTAGATAATCTTCCAATAAGTGCAACTTGTATTAGAGTTCCTGTAGAAGCATGTCATGGTGTAATGATTCAAGTTGAATTAGAAAAAGAATTTAGTATTGAAGGGGTAAAAGAAGCTTTAAAAGATTACCCTGGTATCATTTTATATGATGATGTTAAAAATCATATCTATCCAAATTCTATTGTCGCAAAAGATACTGATGATGTATATGTTGGGCGTATTAGAAGAGATTTATCATGTAAAAATGGGCTACTATTATATTCAGTAGCAGATAACATTAGAAAAGGAGCGGCTGCTAATGCAGTTCAAATTGCAATGGCGCTAGATATTGAAAAATGCAAAAAGTAGTAAAGTTTGGTGGTTCTAGTCTTGCTGATAGTAACCAATTTAAAAAAGTAAAAGCAATCATTGATGCAGATCCCTCAAGAAGTATAGTAGTTGTATCTGCACTTGGGAAAAGAAATAAACAAGATCATAAAATTACTGACCTACTTTATTTAACAGGAGCACATCTTAAATATGGAGTAGATGAAACACCTGTTTTTTCAATTGTAAAAGAGCGTTATCAAGAAGTAAAAAATGATCTTAATCTAGATGTTTATTTAGAACAAGAATTTAAGCAAATTGAACAAGAATTTTCTAAAAATATCGATGAAGAGTATTTAGTAAGTCGCGGTGAATATCTTGCAGCAAAACTAATGTCATGTTATTTAGGATATACTTTTGTTGATGCTAAAGATTTAATCTTTTTTGATTATAATGGAAATATTAATGAAAATAAAACATATGAGGCTCTTCAAGAAATATTAAAGAAGAATGTAAAAATAGTAGTGCCTGGTTTTTATGGAGCATATCCTGATGGTAAAATTCATCTTTTATCACGTGGTGGAAGTGATGTTACAGGTAGTATTCTTGCTAAAGCATCATCTGCATCTATTTATGAAAATTGGACAGATGTTTCAGGGTTCTTAGTTACTGATCCAAGAATTGTTACAGATCCTAAACAAATAAAGGAGATATCATATGAAGAATTACGTGAACTTTCTTATATGGGTGCTAATGTTCTTCATGAAGATACTATTTTTCCTGTTCAAGAGTTAGATATTCCAATTAATGTTAAAAATACAAATTGTCCGTTAGATCCTGGAACAATTATTACTTCTAATCCAAAAGATAAATCACAAATAATTACTGGGATTGCTGGAAAAAAAGATTATGTGTCAATTACTATATTGAAGAAACAAAAAACACCTAAACTTATAGTAATTAAGCAAGTATTAGATGTTTTAGTTAAATATAATGTGAATGTTGAACATATGCCATCTAGTATTGATAGCTTTAGTTTAATTATTTCATCAAATGATATTAGTAAACATTTATATGAAGTTGTTGCTGAAATTAAGGCTTTAAATGAAGTTACAGATGTTATTGTCGAACAAGGTATTGCTCTTGTTGCAGTAGTTGGTCGTAATATGGCATTAAAACCTGGTATGAGTGCAAAGCTTTTCTCAATCTTTGGTAAGAATGATATTAATATTAAAGTAATAGCTCAAGCATCACAAGAATTGAGTATTATAGTTGGTGTTGAAAATTCTCAATTTGAAAAGGCAATTAAAGCAATATATGAAGGACTTGTAAAATAAATATACTTTATAACCTTACTTAATTAAGTAAGGTTATTTGTTTGTTAAGATTAAAAAAACTAATTAAATATTATTAAATTTTATATAAAATATGATATAATAAATAAGTAAAAAAATAAAGGAGAAAGAAACAAACTGTTTCGTGTAACAAAAATGAAAAAAATTATTTTAAGTTTAATCCTAACCTTAGTAATTACTTTTGTAAGTTTTACAGTTTTTCTTAAAAATGTAAAAGCTGAATCAAGTGTATCTATTACAATGACTAATGGTGCATCTATTAGACTTGATAATCCATCAGGGCTTAGATTTCAAGCTTTTGTGGATGGAGTTGCAACGGGTAATGAAGTCTCTTATGGTATGGTATTTTATAACGGTTTTATTAATACTAATGATTTAATTGTTGATGCTGAAAAACTTGATGTACACTGTGCAGAAACAAATGAATTAAAAGAAGATGGTAGTTTTGCAGTGTCAATGGTAAACTTCCCTTCACGTGCTTATGCAAATAGTATCAGTGCACGTGCTTATATTAAAGTTGATGGAGAATATATCTATTCTGATAACTCCGTTACAAGAAGCATTTATGAAGTTGCATCTTTATATGAAGATCCTAATAATGAATTCGTGAAATCGATTGTGGATAATTGTTATGATGTAACATATAATTTTAATGGCGGAAATATTACATATAGAACACATGAAGAAATGGTAAATGATTTCTTAAATGATTTCTATGCTGCAACAGGTGTTTCTAGTACTGCCGAAGATTTATATGAAAATCGTGGTAAATTTGCATTGTTTTTTGCTAATACTAATATTGCAAATAAATGGATGTGGGCAGTAGAATTATTCCGTGATTTAGGTTTAAAAGGTAAAGAAACTAGTGATGCTGATTATGCTTATAACGAAACATCTCAAAATAACTTTGAACAAATCATTGCAGGTGAATATTCGAGTTTAACAACTTATTGGCCTGTTGCACAAGCATTTGAATGTTTAATGACTAGATCTTATTCCAAAGGATACTCAGATAGTTCAACTATTAACTTTGGTAACTATGAAATTGCTAAATTAATTGAAGCCTATGTTAATGGTAATACTTATACTAATGTTTTAGGAAAGAATGCTAAATTACCAACAACTGTTTATAAGACAGGTTATACATTAGAAGGTTGGTATTCCGATGATGCATTAACTAATAAAGTAACAAATGTAACTGATGAAATAACTGTTTATGCTAAATGGACACCTAATACATATAATATTAACTATGTATTAGATGGTGGATCTTTAGAAAGTAATGCTAAAACTACCTTCACAATTGAAGATGAATTTACATATCCAACACCTACACAAGATGGTGCTACATTTATTGGTTGGTATACTGATCCTGAATTTACAGATAAAGTTGAAACTCATAAAGCTGGTGCTTTTGATAATATAACTTTATATGCAAAATGGGATTTAGGGAATCATTTTAAAATTAGTTATGTCTATGATGAAGGAGAACTCCCAAGTAAATCTGCAACAAGTTTTGAAGAATTAGAAACGGAATTTTGGCCTGCATTCCAATCATGGTATGGTGATACTGGTGATGTGAATGCCTTTAAAGCAAAAGTTCTGGAAAAATGGAGTACTTATTCTGATGGTGGATATAGATTATATAAGCTAAATGGACAAGACATTGAAGATGCAAGTTATTTTATAAATGATCCTAATGTTTCAAAAAATTGGTATAATTGGTTCCTTGCATTAGATTCACAAATTACTGATATAAATTCTACTCAATCTGCTTGGGGAAGTACTTATGTAGGTTATATGCGTATATATCAATTTTTTAGTGGTAATACAACAAATTGGACTACTGAAAGAAGAAATGTTGTTTATAATGCTTGTAAATGTGTTACACCATTGATTACTGAGTACACAGTAGGTGATGAATTTGAACTTGTTGGACTTGTTGGTACTAATAAAACATTTAATGGTTGGAAAGATGAAAATGGTAATACTGTAAATAAGATTACATCTACTATGGAAGGAAATTTAGTATTATATGCTTCATGGATTGAATCTGGTTTAACAGATGAAGAAGTTTTAGATCAAGCTTTTGAAACTGTTTCAATTCCAAGTTTTATTACAACAGAAAGCAATGAACTTCCAGTTGATTTTGAAAATGGAATAAGTGCTGAATGGAGTTCATCTAATGAATCTGTTATTACAAATGCAGGAGTTGTAAAGAGTTTAAATAAATTTGAAAAAGCAACTCTTTCTTTAACATTAACATACAATAATACTTCAAAAACATATGATTATCCAGTAGATATTCATGTAAAAACAAATTTAAAGATTGTTAAAGCTAATGAATTTAATGAATCTAATATGTCTAATGTAGAAATAGTTGATGGTAGACTTGAACTTGCAAAAGGTGCTACATATGGTACTTATACTTCTGATGCAATCTCAGTGTTAAGTTTTACAAATGTTGTTCCTACATGGTCAGCAATTTCCTCTACTAATGCAACTGTTGAATTCCAAATTAGTGCTTGTGTTGGTGGTGTATGGAGTGGTTATCTAAGTTACTGTTCAGGCGGATGGGGGCTTGGAAAACAAAATGCTTCAACTGATTCTTCTAATACTTATATTAAATTAAGTACTGATGAAATTGTTGTAAAAAATAGTAAAACTGCAACTGCAATTAAATTCAAGCTAATCTTAAGAAGAACTACAACTAGTTATGCTACACCTAGTGTATCACAAGTATCATTTGCCCTTACTTCATCTCAATATACTGGTGGAACTTATTCATTAAGTAATTTACCAATAAACAGCATTAAATATAATGTTCCAAAACTTTATCAACAAGCTGTACCAACAATTGGTAATAGTATTTGTAGTGCTACTTCGTCTACAATGTTACTTAAATATAAAGGATTAAGCTTCACTGATAAAGACGCTACATATGAACATCGTTATATGGCAAGTATTGTAAAAGACTATGGTAATGGAATTTATGGTAACTGGGTTTATAACTGTGTTGCAATGAGTGGATATGGCTTTAATGCTTATGTTGCAAGATTTACAACTGTTGCAGAACTTTGTCATCATATCGCAACTATTGGCCCTGTTGCGTGCAGTATGAAAGGTCAAATGACTTCAGATCAAAAAGACTATTATACAGCTGGTCATTTAATTACAATTATAGGTTATGAATATAATAATGGAACTCTTACATTAATATCTAATGACCCTAATGTTCCAAGTGTAGAATGTAGATATTCACTTTCAGTATTTACTGCTACTTGGCGTAAAGTTGTATATGTAATTGAATAAAAAAACTCCAGAAGAAATTCTGGAGTTTTTTTTATTTTTTACGAATAACTTTTTTATCACGAGTTTTATTTAACTTTCTAAAACCGAAGAAACCAATAACACACAATACTGCGATACCAATAATAATCATCATTAGATACTTATTAATAATATCTTGGTAAATTTGTGGCCAACCTTTCGAAATTTCAGAAAGGGCTGCTTGTATAACTTCTACAACTGTTGAAATAGTAATAACAAGTGAAACAGCTGCAAGTAATAAACTATTACGTTTTTGAATATTACTTTGTTTACCTTGATAGATTTGTTCGATACCATTTCTATTTCTATTTAGTTGAACTAAGTCTTTTTCTATTTCAAACTTTCTACGCATTGTAGCAATTAATCTATTTGAAGAAAGAAGGTTCATTTCAACATCCCATAGGTCCATTGTTTTAGCGTATTCTTCGTAAATATCTTCAATTAAATTTAAAGCATTTTCACTAGATACATTCTTTGAACCCTTTGGTCCTTTTCTATCTTCAATTTGGTATGCATCAATAAATTTAGAGATACTATTAGTTGCAATTTGAATTGCTGAATCTTCTAGTTGTAGTACTTCAAAATAGAATAGTGTTACAACAGCGAAGTCAATACGTTCTGCAAGATAGTCTTTATATGTATCTGCATATTGTAAAACTGTTGTTTTGGTGATGTAGGTAGTTGAATAATCAAATACAGCATCGCCCCATTTTTTGCGATAAATTATATCTAAATGTCCGTCAACAATTTTACCTAGTTCTTCAGCATCTTCAAATAGTGTTCTTGCATAAAGAAGTGCTGATTTAATTTCTTTATAAGATTCTTTTAATGATTCACTTGCATCTTCAGGACAATCACCAAGGAATGGAGATAAAATTAAGTGACGAGGTGTACCCATTTTCTTTAGGCCAAATTTCTTTTGAATGTATGCATAGAATGAAATATATGGAACGCCTTCTTCAGTATATCTAACTTCAAATTCACCAGAGTTTAAATCTTGTTCATTTGGAAGTAATATAATACCATTTGTTGAAACTTCATTTAAATAATAACTTGGTTTATGTTTACAACCATAATTTAGTAAATATAATACGGCACTATGTGTATCGATATCAGCTGTAATCATTAAACGAATTGGAATTGCTCGTTCTGTTGCAAGAACTACTTTATCTTTTTGATAGTAGTTATAGTGTGGTTCTTCACGAATTAAGACATTAACAGTACCAAGGTCAAATCTGACAACACGATCTTGATATTTTCTAACGTTGTGATTTTCGTTACCAAATTCATAGTTTTCTTGGAATCTAAGTCCAGTTATTAAATTCTTAACAACAAAGTTATTTTCTATTGTTCTTGCATCATAAAGTTGTTTAATATTTTCATATCTAACAGGCATAGTACTATAGATATCAGCAATCATTTTATCTTCTGATGCAACTTCATCTGTTGATTCTTGTTTTTCCTCAGTAAATAGATAATCTTTACTTACACCAAATGAATAGAAGAATAGTGCTTGATATGAATTATCATCAATGTTATAAACTCGCAATCCTTCATGAACATGGAATAAGTCAAAAGAAGTTTCAATATCAAAGAAAGTAAAGTAGTCAACTTCAGGATATAACAAAGCATCAACTTCACAATTGATTTTTGATGTAAAATAATAGTTTTGACTTGTTTCATTTACATAGAACCCTTTTAGTTTAACAGGAATACCTTTACCTTTATAATCTTCTAGTTGTTCAAGAGGATTATCTAGTGGGAAAATCATTGGAATCGTTTCATTACGATAGTCATCATAAACTTCAAGAAGTTCAGGGTAGCGACAAATATTATAGTAATGATAATCAGGATTTAAATTAGATTTATACATTTTAAATACTTTATTAAAGTACCAAATATCCATATCTGCTTTATAAACTGAAGAGAATGAATATGTTCTTGTTTCATTACTTGCGTCAATTTGTTCTTGAGAAATTTCTTCATTAGTAAGGCCTAACATGTTATAACATGGGAAAGCACTTAGTACTGCTTTTATAGGAGAACCTTCAATGAACCAACTGTCAAAGTTTAAGTTAGTAATAAATAAACACGTAGTTGGACATACATTATAGATTTCTTTATTAATGAATTTTAATTCGCTCTCATATTTTTGATTTAAGTGAGCAAGTTGATGTTGTCTTTTCTTTTTATTTTTTTCTTTTACAATATCAGTGTTTTTAGCAAGAGCTTTTAATGTTTTTAATATTGAAGGACGATTTCCTTCATGATTGAAACATTGGCCGATATCTAAAATAATTGTGTAAATAAAAGTATCATTAATTGTCGTATATAATACTTTACCAATACCTTTAGTAACTATTTCTGTACAAAAAGTTTTTAAGTTAATTTTAGAATGTAAATTATCTGTTGTAAGAATTGGATTATCAACATCTTTAGTCTCATTGTGATTATGATATAATTCAATAAATTTATCTATTTCAACGTTGATATTTTGTTTTTCTTCTTTTGATAGTGGTTTGTTTGTAAAATTAAAATATTCAATTATTTTCATTTTATAATTCCTTTATATAAATATAGTATTCTGAAATTGGATCGATTTCAGAATTTTTAAGTCCAAAGTCAACAGGTAACTCGCCTTTTCTTTCATATCCACGATGTTCATAGTATTTGTAATTAGAATATGTATCAGTGAATAAAAATACATTTTTTATTCCTTTTTCTTTTAAAGTATTAGTATACATTTTTTCTAAAGTAGAACCAATACCATATCCTCGATATGCTTCATTTACGATAAAAAGTATTAATTCATTTTTATGTGTCTTTTTATATGGAGCTAGTAATTTTTTATTTATTTTATCAGTAATGTATGTAATTTTTAGCCCGCGTCTTCCAGGATATGAAAATAACATATAAATGGAGTATAAAAAAAGTTTAAAATTTGAAACTAAGCGTTGTTTAAATGGTGCTTTTTTTATATTTCCAAATAAAAATCCTACTACTTTATCTCCATCTTTAGCTACCATTTTATAGTCTGAATGAGATAAATACATATTAAGATAACCGCTAGCATAAAGTTTAATATATTTTTCCTTAAAAGGATAGTCGCTAAACCATGCTTCCGTGATTAGTCTTTTTATGTCTTTATGATCTTGTTTAGTCATTGGCACATAAGTAATTGCCATATTAATCACCTTCTTTATATATATTATACCATATTTAAGTAATAATGTCCATATATAAAAAATTATTTATAAAAATGTTTTATAAAAAAATTCTCAAGTCAAATTATTACACATTTTGACTTGAGGCATATGATATAATGTTTTTGAAGAGTTTTTAAAGTTAATTATAGGGGATATGTCTCTTCTCGTTTTAATAATCGAGGAGGTGATGTATATGGATTTTTTTCTATTTTATTAATCACACTCCACCGTGATTGTGAGGAGGAGTACTGATTTTAATTATC
>JAZSIL010000077.1:0-3387 GCA_045533785.1 Bacilli bacterium | reverse complement strand
CCTATAACAAGAACATGGGAAAAGACTGAAAAGATTATTTTGACAATATTTATTGTTGTATGTTCAGCACTTTGTATTGGCATGTGTTATTCTGTAAAAAATCCCATGTCGAGTGTGTTCTATTCTAAAACTCAGATAATTGATTGGTGGATAGAAGAAATGAATAAGAGCTTACCAGATAATTCAAATCCTGAGACTCCATTTATAAGAGCAGAGAGAGAAAATGATAAAATTGTTATAGTGGCGCAATTTAAAAGATCTTTTCAAGATGTAAACAAATCAGACATAGATTTAATAGCATTGCTAATAAGACAAGAATTATTGCATGGAATAGCGAATGGAACTCATGCTGAACTTCATGATTTTATGACAGCCTTATTTGGCGAAGGATATATATTATGTTATCGTTATTTGGATAGTAATTCAATATTCTTGTACGACGTAGCAATTACTGGATATGATTATTTTACTGCATTAGAATCTGGCACTAATTTTAAATGTGAGGATGCTGCTTATAAAAATATATTAGATTATTTTAATAATTATTGTCCTACAGAATACATAGGTGGTACTACATTGACAAGCATTAAGCATGCAGATAATGTATTATCCTTTGAAGTGAAATTGCCAGAAGAGGTTGATATGATGGTAGTTGATGGTGAATATATGAGAGAATATTTGAAAGAATATTGGGTAGAGATACATAGCACAATGCATGAATTCGCATTGTTAGGCAAAGAAACTATAGAGTATCGCATATATACTGCCACTGGTAATGTACACTCTGTAGCAACTTTTACTTATGAAGAGTATTCTAAGTTAATAAAATAAGTGTACTATTACTATGCAAGCGGTACATTTAAACTGATGTTATCAGATATGGTAAACCTTTTTGGATAAAATAGAATATTTATGAATTAGATAAAAAAGTGATATGTTAGAGAATGAGATTAAATCTGCAGTAATAGGGGAAATGCTTAGGATTGCACTTTTCGTTATATATTACATTTTATTGATTGCATTAGGTGTTGCAATTATATGGGGTGTTTTGTTTATGTCTTACCATTGGTGGTTTGTTTTTTTTAATGGGGTTACAATATTTTTCACTATTGGTTTGATTTTATTATCCTTGCTGTTTGGATTATATCTAATAAAACCGCTTTTTGCATTTAAAAAAAAACGAAACGATACATGTGAAGAAATCTTTGAGTCAGAATGTCCTGAGTTATTTGCTATGATTAGGGATGTTGCAGATAAAACAGCATGTAGGATGCCAAAGCATGTGTACCTTTCTCCAGATGTAAATGCTTGTGTATTTTTTAATACAAGTTTTTGGAGTATATTTTTCCCAGTAAGAAAGAACTTGGAAATAGGTATAGGTCTATTTGAAGGTACAAGTGTAGAAGAAGTTAAATCTATTATAGCCCATGAGTTTGGTCACTTTTCACAAAATAGTATGAAGGTTGGCTCTACAGTGTATATTACTAACACGATACTTCATAATCTTGTCTACGCAAAGGATTCGTTAGATAAATTTATAGATAAATTGTGCTTGGTAGATACGACCTTTATTCGTATTGCTGGAATGTTAACTAGATGGCTAATTAATCTTATAAAGCGGCCTACCTTATGTGTTTATAAGTTTGTTCAAAAGGGGTATCTAAAACTATCAAGATTTATGGAATATGATGCGGATAATATTTCATGTCAGTGCATGGGAACTGAAAACTTTATTTCTGCTATATGTAAAACTGAGATTTTGTCAAAAAAAGATAAGCTTTATAAAAGTGTTCTAGGTTCTCTTGTAAATGAAAAGAAGATGGTGTCTAATTACTTTACTGCTAGACACGTTTTTTATAATAATCTCCAATATGAAGATATGCCTTTACTATCTTATGATGTACTAATGTCTCATTCAATATATAAATTTCATATTCCTCAGAGAGTTAAAGTAGAAGATGTATGGGCGTCTTATCCTACTAACGAGGAGAGAATTGAGAATGTAAAGAAACATAACTTTGAAATTAAGATTAAAAGAGAATCTATACCTTCGTGGTCTCTGATTCCTATTTCATTATCTGATAGGTTGTCTAAAAAATATATCTCATTAATTTCTATAAATACAGGTGAACCTATGTCAATTATCTCAGATGAAGAGTTTGCAATTTGGGCGAGAAATGAGATAAATGAGAATTTTATAGATAAACGTATACAACCTTTCTTTGGAAAGAATATAGTAGAATTTGATTTAGACAAAGCGACTAAAGAACCTGATGAAAATCCTTTAAATGATGATAATGCGCAAAAAATTGCTAAATTCTGCTCTTATCTTAATGATTGGACAGTTCTTAATCAAGTGAAAAATGGAGAAATAGATGTAAAAGAAGTATTGTTAGATAATCATGTATATTCGAGAAAGAATCTTCCTATAGAAAAATTCAAAGAAGAACTTGATATATTGTATACTGAGGTAGTTGAAATATACTCAAGTATATATGCGTACATAAGCAATCGATGTGGAGAAGAGCAAAAGAGTCATTTTAGGTTAGGATTTATTTCTGTATTTTATGCAAGACACATAAGAAATGAGATTTTACCTCAATTGCTTGTTCATAGAGATAAATTATATAAAGAATTAAGTAGAGCATATAGACGAAATGAAGATGAATATACTCAGTTGTGTGGTGATGTGAGAGATTATGAGAAACATCTAAAGAAGGTTATTTCTAGTTTTGATTTAGAGTGGATGTCGCATACTTTTATCAATGCTAAATATATTAAGGAGTTGGAAGATTATATTGGCCATGATCATAACCCTCGTTTTTCTATAAGCATCAATGATGTTAATGAGATGTTCCTGATTACAGATAGCTTGACAAATATAGTAGATACTATAGAGGGTAATGCTTTGCATTTAATTTGTGATATTACTACGGAACAATTTAATAGAAATCATTCTGCCAATATCACTGTGGCGGTACCATCGTAGCGGTGTAAGCGGTACTACTTTGCCGCTACTATCACTTTATAGATGCGATAAAACTTACAAAATCCATTGGCTCACTTACTGGTGGCATCCTTTTCTTTGTGTGGATGTGGCTAGGTGGGAAGTGGTGGTAGTGCCTTGTACTAGATGATAGTTTAATATGCAAAAAAAATAAAATGAAAGAAGTGAACGTTAAATCAGCAGTCATAAAGGAACTCCTAAGAATAGGATGTTTCTTGATATATTATTTGTTACTAATAGCACTAGGTGTTATTATAGTAATTGGAGCTTTCTGGGGCTCATATTATCTAATAATAGATGTACTGCCAGAAGTGGATAGCATACAAGCCATTGTGTTCATTATAATGTTCGTTATAGGTATGTGCCTTTTGGCAATTATG
>JAZSIL010000029.1:0-2317 GCA_045533785.1 Bacilli bacterium | reverse complement strand
ACTAGTATATATAAGAATGAAAAACTTTTATTGTAAGAATAATGAATTATATTTTCAAGAAGATACTGATAAAGGTACAACATTTAAAGTTGATGAATATTTAGAACAAATCAAAATAGATGACTATTCTTATGACAAATGCAAATTACTTGTCCTAATGGAATACGTGTCAAAAGAAGATTATGAAATTGTATTAAATCAGTCAAATATTCTTTTGGTTAAAGAAGTAAAAAAAGATTTGTTGGAAAACTTATAGATGATGTATATTATGAAGAAAATTAATTATTTAAATTTAATAGCTTTTATAGGGTGTATTATAGGAATGATAAGATATTTATTTTTATACATAAATAACAAACAAACTATAGACCTTGTAGCATTCATAATTATTACGGTAGTATTTGTTGCATTAGTTTCATCGTATGTGATTGTTGGATTAATAAAAAAGAAACAAAATAGTAATAAATAATTAACCCAAGCTAGTTAACAAGTAATTAAATGTTAACTGGCTTTTTATTTGGTATTAATATTTTAAAAAAGTTATAATAATTTTATAAAACACCCAATGAAAAGATTATAAAATGCACTTTATAGGCGAAAGGTGGTGAAATAATGGATGTAAATATACTAGAAAAATATATTGAAAGAATATATGGATATGCTTTAAATAATACTTATACAACTGATGAGGCACAAGACTTATCTGGAGAGATTCTTTTAACTGCAGTAAAAGAGTTACCTTATTTAAGAGATGAGAGTAAATTTGAACCTTGGTTATTTGGCATTGCTAGAAATGTTTTAAATGTATTTAGAAGAAAGAAAGCTAAAGAAAAAGCACTATATTCTTATGATGTATTAGATGAATATCCAGACGATAATGATGTTAATTATGAAAAAATCGAATTGTACAATAGATTAAGAAAACATATTGCAATGTTATCATCAATTTATCGTGAAACTATAATATTACACTATTATGATAATCTTTCGGTAAAACAAATTTCTGAAAAACTTAATATCCCAGAAGGAACTGTTTCTTGGAGATTAAAAGTGGCTAGAAGTAAAATTAAGGAGGAGATTGATAATA
Source organism: Bacilli bacterium (assembly GCA_045533785.1). GTDB lineage: Bacteria > Bacillota_I > Bacilli_A > ML615J-28 > CAG-313 > UBA1737. Next base: position 1,230 of record JAZSIL010000029.1, on the reverse strand, counting down.
TGGAAGAAAGTGCATTAAAGCCAATTAAAATGAAAATTAATATTTATGGTAATGGAAACTTTGATGGAGAGAATATCCCATTTCCGGATGCTTATATTAGTGATGCTTTGTCACAAAATATTTTATTTAATTGTTATGAGAAAACAAAGACCATTGAAGAATTAGCTAAAATATGCGGAGTACCTGCATACTATATTGAAGATAGTGTTAGCAATTTATTAAATAGAGAAGCATTAGTTGAAGAGAAGAAGGGTAAATATAGAACAGACTTTATTATATGGTTTGATAAATATGATAAGTTCTATGATGAAAACTTCCTTACTTATGTTAATCCCATTAAAGACAATATTTATAATGCGATTAAAAATATTTGGAATGAAGCTAAAGATTTGAACATTTATAAAGGTACTATGAAAGAAGAAAACCTGTTCCATTTATATACAATGCTTTCAATACGATATGTAAATAATAAGTATAATAAAATGCCTTGGAGACCACTAAAAGTAAGATATAATGGATTTGCTTGGAATTATATCGCATCATATACAACAGGAAAGTATTCTAATCATATGTATGGTTTTGTAAGAACAGGAAATATAGCTACTGGTGGAAATAATATTATAGAAAGAATTACTGGAATAGATGGTATCAAAAAAAGAGAAGCTATTAAAGATATTGCTGTTAGTACTTGTATGGATATTGTTAATGGTGTAGAACCAAATAATAAAGAAATTGTTGCTGATTTAATAATGAACGGCTTTGTTGTTAAAAATGAAACTGATGAACTTGTTTTAACAATTCCCTACATTTCTAAAGAAAATGAAAATAAGTTATATGAAATAGTTGAGAAATATTTATCACCATTAATGGATGAATATTTGGAAATTGTAAAGAAATTTGCTATTGAGTTTATCAAATTATTCCCTAAACATCTTGAAGATGAAGCAGTAAGATGGTCTAGAAATACATTCCTTGGTTTATTTAATAAAATTCATAATTATGGACAAAGTAATGATTTTATTTGCAAAGCAATAGAAGATAGTTATTTAGAAGTAATGTTGGATAATAAATAAATTATAATAATTATATTTTAAAGTATATCATAATATTGGAAATAGATTACAAAGCGTCTCTGATTAAAGCCTACCATAAAGGCTTGTTATAACTAATAAGAAACTTTTCATATTTTTATTCATTTGTATAGTGTTTTTTTTTTAAATTTTAAGGTAT
>JAZSIL010000075.1:0-2331 GCA_045533785.1 Bacilli bacterium | reverse complement strand
TTTCTGGACCATATAACGATATTTATGTTATATATATTGAATTTGATAACATTTCCATAATGGAATTTGTTAAAACACAAACAGGAAACTGTATGAAAGATTTATATACTAAAGATGAAAAATATTATACACCATACGATGTACAAATTATAATTACTTCTGCTGCTTATAATGAAAAAATATATAATACAAGAATTAGATTTAAGGATATGGTTGCAATTAATAATCAAACTACAACAACGTATAAGCTTTCAAATATTACTGATGATGGTTCGTATGATATATCCAAATTTAATATAGAATTAGTGGATACTGACAATGATTTAGTTGCAGATAAGTTGAATTTAGATATTGAAAGTAAGTTTATTAATGGGGAATGTGAATTAGTTTATCATCCAGAAAGTGGATCAGAAGATTTACACAGTATTCAAATGGTAAATTATTCTTTAACATATGATGAGAATTTGGTTGTAAAAGTTGGACATTCTGAAACCTCAAAAACTGTTATTGCAGGATATAAACTTGTATTTCATGTTAAATCATTAAGTATTGATAAAGAAGTACTAATGTATATTAATGATGAACAATTTGGGTATCCTCAAATTTCAATATATTATGGTGATGGGTGGTATGATTATGAATATATAATTGGGTATAGTAATGTTGATATAAGATTTGAAGAAGTTCCAATTAATCATAACCCTGATTCTATTGAACATAGAGAATGACCAATCAAACTAGCTAGCCAACTCAAAAAGTTAGTTGGTTTTTAAATAGTAGAAATAAATGAGAAAAAGTGGTATATTTTATAATGTGAGGTATTAATGTATGAATGATTATATAAATTTATGCGATGTCGATATAAGAAAGCAAACTAAGACTTTTAAATTAGTGTTTATTATACTATCTATTATAGTAGTTATATTATTAATAGTCGGTATTTTTAATAAATATGTTTTTGGAATTGGGTTGGCTTTCATAATTACTCCTATTGCTGCTTTTGGTTCTTATTTTTGGTGCTTACAAAAATATGAAAAATTAGTGAAAATTGAAAATGATGAGTTATGTATCTATAAATACAATAAGAAATTAAAATTTAAATTAGACCTCAAAAACATTAAGATTTCAAATTACATTGTTCGTTTGAGTGGGTTTGGTGTATACGACATTGTTGTTGAAAGAGAATGTTTAGTGCTTCATTTCAATGAATTAGAAAAGTGGCGTTTTTATAAGGAAAATGTAATTGATTATAGATATTGTAATAAAGATAATTCAGTAGTTGTGATACATAATAAAGTATTGACTGAATTCATTATGAAGAACTATGTATTTAAAAATCATAAAAACACAAATTAAATAGCGGTTATATTATGAAGAAATTAACAAAATACAATATATTAATGATTGCTATGGAAGTATTTTTAATAGTTGGAGCTGTATGTAATATTATTAGTAAAAGAGAAAATGAAGTATTAAATGTTATTCATTTCATATGTGTAGTAATTGCTACAATTTTATGTACAATACTTTTGATAAATTTAAGAGGATTTATAAAAGCTATAAAAGAAGCCAAAGAAGAAAAAGAAAATAATAAATAATCAATCAAGCCAGTTAACCAACAAAAAAAGTTAGCTGGCTTTTTAAATATTAGAAATAAATGAGGAAATGTTGTATAATAGTATATCCCATTTGTTATTTAATAACAAAATTAGAAGGACTTAAAACTGATTATAATTAGCTTGTTATTTTAGTGCTAGATTTGTTAGTATGCTCTGGATTAATAGCTTATACAGTGTTGAATAAAAATAAATAACTAGCTCAAGTCAGTTAACCAATCGTAATATAATGGTTAGCTGGTTTTTCTTATTAAAACACGTATCATTCATGAATTAATGAAACATTTTCGTAAATCTATTAGTCTTCTGAAAAGAGGATCTTTTTTTTATACATTTATGAAACATTTAGATTTAAACACCTAAGGAGACTGTCCACGGATTTGAACTATTAACTTACGGATTTCGAACCTTTAGTTCTGATGGGACTCGAACCAATAATAGATAATGGTGGGAAACGTATAAAAAAATTTAATATATAATAATCCATTAGACTTTATATGAAAACTTAATGGCTTTAACATCAAAATAAAGAAATTGTGCACTATTGAATTTATTTTTTGTGAAATTTTTTATCTAAAGAAAATTAGAACATATAAAAGTAATTTACTCTATCATTTTAAAGAAACTTAAAATTTAATGATCAATAACATGAATTAATAATTAAAACAAAGTTATTATATGACTATACCTTACGATTTATACTTTTTAATGAGAT
>JAZSIL010000019.1:0-7062 GCA_045533785.1 Bacilli bacterium | reverse complement strand
TTTCTCCTCTTAGATAGATATATTATATCACAAATCTTTATAAAAAACAAAAGGTGTATAAAAATATACACCAATTTATTTTAATATTCTACTATTACAAGTTCATCATCTTTAGTGATAACAAGTTTTTCTTCTACATCCATTTTATCACATAAGAATAAAATTTCTTTTTGACCTTTAAAGATTACACCAATACACATTAATGTCTTGTTGGTTGATTGATACATTACTTGTACCATTTCTGCTTTGGAAGAGAATACTAATTGATCGCTTATTTCAAATAATTCACCAGCTTTAATAAGCTCAAAATCAATTCCATCTTCGTCATCTTCATTATTTGTAGAGATCATATCACGATAGAAACGTTTAGAGCCTGGGTGAGTTAGTAATTGAATCATTGCAAGTGAAATAATCTTATTGGATACGATAACAGAAATAATACCTAAATTCTTTAACGATGTAAGATTTCCTGGATTTACAATTTCTGCAAATATTTCAGTTTCATCATTAATATGTTTTTCTGCTTTTAATGAAAGAGCAGCTAAAAAGATATTAGTATCTTGATTGTTACCTTCTTGATCTTCGGCAGATAATAGTAAGATTTTCTTAATGCCATTTGTTTCTTTTATTTTTTCTTTAACTGAATCAATACCATCTTCATAACTAAATATTTCATACTTAATATTAGTATTATTCATTTTATTATATCGTTCTATTTCTTCAATAACACATAAATGTTTATCAGTATCCGAAAGAATAAAGATCGTAAAGTCAACACGTTCAATATTATTAATAAATTTAATACGGCGATCAAATACTTTCTTTTCTTTTCTAATACCAAGTGATGCGCGGTCATCAGATAAGATATATAATTGATCTTTTTCTTTATTACCATTTTCATCAATGGTGCAATCATCATCATAATTTATAACAGGGATACAATCATTATAAAGCGCTAATGCTTCATCAATATCCATCACTGGTATTCCATAAAACTCGCAACCCTCATAAGATAGTAAATCATGGAATAGCATACTATAATTAGAATTAATAAGTGTTTTTCCTAAAATATTACCGATAATTTCATTATGTGAAAAAGCAATAATTCGATTATTCATCTTTTGATCAATTTTATTAAATAGTTGTTCTATCTTCTTAACTGTTTTACTATTTTCTGTTTCAACAACAATATTTGCTTTAACACCTATATTCATTATAGCAAATAGATTTTTTAACGCATCGATATCTTTACCTGGCATTCCACTATGGAACTCGCTATCACCAGCATTTTTTAAAAGCAATCCAATATACTTAGCTTGATCAAGGGATACATCACTTAAATGCTTAGGTGAATTAGGATCACCTGTCTTAATAAATAATCTAATATTTCTAATTTTTCTTTTATTCTCTGTAAAAACATTTTGAATAGAATTCAAAACTTCATCTTTATCTGTTTCACTTAAAATGACAATGTTCTTTTTACCTTCTAAATAAGATAAATCATAAATTAAATTAGGACCAATTGATGACCAATTTAAAAATACATAATGATTACTTAAAGAAATTTTACCAGTATTATTTAATCTTTGATCAATTGTAGATTGAAGTAAATCAGTAGTAAACCCGATTAAAGCACCAGAGAAAATAACCATTTGAATAATTGCAAGTACAATTTTAATAATAAAACATATTAAATTATCACCATCATTATTTACAAAACTATATACATCATCAGATGATAATGTAAAAGTAAATAAATATGCTAGTGAATCAAAAAAAGGTTTTTCACTTACTAATGTTAAGATACAAGTAAAAACTAAAATTACAAATAAATTTACTGCAACAAGCATTAAAGCGATAGCCATTCTCGGATGAGAATACCATAATACATTTATCTTTTTTAATAACTTTTTCATATTTTTCTTCTCCATTTATTAATATTAATATTATATCAAAATATATATTTTATTGCAACATAAATATTAAAAACCTATTCTATTAAAAGAATAGGTTTTAGATTTAATTATTCACTAATATCTTTGTTATTCTTTTCTTTATAGAAGAATAAACAAGGTGCCATTAGTACCACAAATAATAACATAAATACACCAAATGCTTTTAAGCTATCAAAACTTCCAGAGAAAATTAATTGATATAGCCCAGTTCCACATAATACAAAGAATAACGAACCGATGATTGCAATAATCGGCATAACAAATCTTTGGAATACATTACAATCTTTGAAGTTTTTCATAATATAAATATACATTGTAATATATACACCATAAATAATAGCACATACAATTTCATCCATACTACCTAAGTGATTAAAGATTGATTTAGTATTCATTACTAAGTACCATACAAATAGCATTAAGATCATACAACCAAAGCCATATAAACATGATAAGAATGATACACTTTGATTTTTACCAAGTTTAGCAAACTTTTCAGGAGCAGGTCCTTGACCACGACAACTAATTGTATACATACCACGACAACAGCTAATAGCTACACCATTTACAGTTCCAAGACATGAAATCATAATAAATGCAGTAAATAATACACCACCAACTTTACCCATAATTTGTTCAAATACAGCAATTGGCGCATTAGCATCTTGAAGTATAGTACCAGCATTACCTAAAAATGCAGAAAGTGATACATAGTAAATAATATAGAATGCTAAAATTGCAATTGTACCAAATGTAAGTGCACGTGGTAAATTCTTTTTAGAATCTTTTAATTCTGCATTAATAGCAGTTGCACAAACCCAACCTTCATATGCAAATGCAGTTTTCTTGACAGCTTCACCAAAATTCACATCAAATCCTAAAGCAGGATTACTAAATGCAGGAATAATACCAGCATCACCACCAACAATTAACGATGCAAATAAACCAGCAAGTGCAATTACTAAAATAGGTATTAATTTAATAACTGTAGCTGAAACTTGAAATTTTGCAGCAATCATTGGAGATAAATAATTGATTACAACAACAATTACTAACACAATAAATGCAAATAAGAAATTTGCCCAATGTGTTAAACCAATAACATCACCTTTACCAATCAAAATAAAGAAATATTGACCAGCAAAAAGTGCTACAATTGATGCAATAATAGGATAATAAAATGTAGTAATTAACCATGCAAGTACATAACCAACTTTTTTATTTGTTGCTTGTTCTACATAGTCAACAACACCATTATATTTTGTGACTCTTGATGCAAATACCGCAAAACAAAAGCCAGAACATACCATAATTAAACCACCTACGAACCATGCAAGAATAGATAATTTTAAATCTCCTCCTGATAATTGTAAAACGCCACCAGCTTTTAAAAATACTCCTGAGCCGATAACAATACCAACGACCATAGCAATACCAGTCCATAGGCCATACTGTTTCTTAACTTTTTCCATAACTTCTTCCTCATTTTAAATTTATTTTGAAATTATACATTTATGTATAACTATATTCATTATATGAAAAAAAATTTTCAAACAAATAATAAATATATTATATATTATATAACATTTGTTGCTACATTACAAATAATATATTAATGTTTTTACATTTATATAATATTTTATATAAAAAAGATGTATCACTTCGCATGATACATCTTTAGTTTTTTATGCTTCTTCAAATACTTCTTTACCAGCACCACATAGCGGACAAGCAAAATCTTCTGGTAAATCTTCAAATTTAGTACCAGGTGCAATACCTAAATCTTCAGCACCTACTTCTTCATCATATTCATAACCACAAATTGTGCATACATATTTCATATATATAAATCTCCTTTTTTTAAATTATTTAATTGGTTCAAAATCTACTGCACCATGTTTACAAAGCGGACAAATAAAGTCTTCTGGAAGTTCTTCTCCTTCATAAACATAACCACAGATTTTACATACATAACCTTTTTTACCTTCAACCTCAGGTTTTGGTTTTACATTTTCTTGATAATAAGTATAAGTCATTGTTTCAAGATCATTAATAACTCTTGCTTCAGTAATTGAACAAACAAACATACCATGTGTATCTAAATCAATATATTGTTCTACTTTTAAAGACATAAATGAATTAATATGACGAGGTAAGAAAACAAGTCCATTATCGCTTCTATTTGGTTCATAGTTTTCAAACTTATCATAGTTTCTACCACTCTTGAAACCAAACTTTTCAAATACACTAAATGGTGCATCAACTGATAAACAGTTAACATTCATAATACCAGTTTGTTTAATTACATGGTGAGAATAATTTTCTTTATTAATTACAACAGCAATTCTATTTGGTGTGTTAGTTACTTGAGTAACGGTATTTACAATTAATCCATTATCTTTTTTACCATCATTAGAAGTCACAACATATAAACCATAGCCAATCTTAAATAATGCAGTAAGGTCATTTTTATTTGCTGTTTTACTTTCAGTTGCAAGATATTCTTTACAAAGTTCAGTAGCAAGTAAACTTAATTTTTCTTTTGACTCACTATTTAAAGCTGAAAGAATTCTAACATCATTTTCTGCATATTTTAAGTTCTTACATTTTTCTAACATTTGTTTCATAACACGTGCAGCAGTTGGTGCCCATGAACCATTTTCAATAAATGCAACAGTACGATTAGAATAATTTCTTTCAACTAAATGATTAATAAACTCTCTCATAAATGGGAAGATTTCTGAATTATACGTTGTTGTTGCAAGAACTAACTTTTCATATCTAAATGCATCTTCAACTGCTTCTGCCATATCACATCTTGCAAGATCATTAACAACAACTTTTGGACAGCCATTTGCTTTTAATTCTTCTGCAAGTTTAAGTACAGCGGCTTTTGTATTTCCATAAACAGATGTATATGCAATTACAATCCCTTTAGATTCAGGTTGATAACTTGACCAAATATCATATAGATTAATATAGTAACCTAAGTTTTCGCTAAGAATAGGCCCATGAAGTGGACAAATAATACTAATATCAAGTGTTGCAGCTTTTTTAAGAAGTGCTTGTACTTGAGCACCATATTTACCAACAATACCAATATAATAACGTCTTGCTTCACATGCCCAATCTTCTTCGACATCAAGTGCGCCAAATTTACCAAAGCCATCAGCAGAGAATAATACTTTATCAGTTGAATCATAAGTAACCATTACCTCAGGCCAGTGTACCATTGGTGCAAATACAAATGTTAAAATATGACTACCTAGATTAAGTGTATCCATATCAGCAACAACAAGTGTATTTTCTAATTTGCAATCAAAGAACTGTTCAATCATTTTAAATGTTTTAGCATTACCTACTACACATACATTAGGATATGCTTTTACGAAGTTCATAATATTAGCAGAATGATCTGGTTCCATATGTTGAACAATTAAATAATCAGGTACATCTTTACCCAACACTTCTGCAACATTGTCTAACCATTCATGAGTAAAATTTTTATCAACAGTATCAACAACCGCAATTTTTTTATCCTTTATTACATATGAGTTATAAGCCATTCCATTAGGAACAACATATTGACCTTCAAATAAATCAATTTGATGATCATTCACACCTACATAATAAATGTCTTTTGTTACTTTTGTCATTATTTAGCCACCCATAAGCCATGTAAATTACAATAAGCATAAACTGCTTCAACAGTGTCGCCTTCGCATAAACTAAAACATACCTTAGGAGCTGATCCAGGTTTTAATTGTTTTCTTTGATTACCTTGAGCAGTTTGAATACTAACCCATTCAATATAATGTTCAGGAACCATTGGATGTTCAACACTACCAATAGTAACTAATACTTTATTACCTTCAACAACATATTCAGGAATATGTTTTTCATGAGATGCTTCAACACTTCCTGGAATAATTTCTTTCATTTTTTGTCCACAACACATAACTGGTACTCCAGATTCTTTTACTGCAGCTACAATATTACCACAGTGTTCACAAATTAAAAATTTTTGATCCATACTATAAATCCTCCTAGTTTTTTTCCTTAATTATTATAACATTTTTATTTTAATAAATCAAATCTATTTATTATTATTTTTACCAAATATTAAATATTTATCCAAGTATAACATCAAGTACAAGCATTAAAGTAAATCCTACTGCAAAACAAATAGTCCCAATATGTGAATGTTTATCATCATTCATTTCAGGAATTAACTCTTCAACTACAACATATATCATTGCACCAGCAGCAAAACTTAATATATATGGAAGAATTGGTGCTACGAGTCCTGCAATAAGCATTGTTATAATCGCTCCAAGTGGTTCAACTATTCCAGACAAAACACCTAATAAAAAAGTTTTTTTCTTTTTAACACCACATTCTGCAAGCGGAATTGAAATAATAGCCCCTTCTGGAAAGTTTTGAATTGCAATACCTATAGCAAGAGCAATTGCCATTGATAAAGGTACATTACTCCCTTCCATATTAGCAGAAGCAAGTACAACACCAACAGCCATACCTTCTGGTAAATTATGAAGCGCCACCGCAAGAGCCGTCATTGTAGACTTCTTTAAATTACATTTTGGACCTTCTTCTTCATTCTTATCAATATGCACATGAGGAATAACTTTATCAAGTAACATTAAAAATAGAAAACCTACCCATAGTCCTATTACAACAGGAATAAATGAAAGTATTCCCATATTACTTGCAGCATTAAATGAAGGTAAAATCAAACTCCAAATACTTGCAGCAATCATCACCCCAGCTGCAAAACCTGAAAATGCTTTTTGCACTGATGGTTTTAGTTTTCCCTTAACAAAAAATACACATGCAGCACCAAGGATAGTACCAATAAATGGGATTATAATACTAAAAATAATTTCTGGCATAATATTCACTCACCTCTTCGATATTAGTATACCACAAAAGAAAAAAGTCTTTTATTTAAATACTAATAAAAGACTAAAATTTTAAGCAGCAATCAAAATAGAAAAGCAAACTAAATATATTATATAAGTAAATAAATTTACTATAAGAGTAGGTATCACCATTAATAATGTAGGAATAAGTTTATTTAAGAAAGGTT
>JAZSIL010000286.1:0-11219 GCA_045533785.1 Bacilli bacterium | reverse complement strand
ACTATATCTTTTACACTTGGACTTCCATATTCAGTTCTATGATTATTAAAATTTAAATCTATATCGTTTTTCTTATTTTGTAAATCAAATTGATATCTATATTGATCAACATCTCTAGTAATAGGAATATCTTCTAAAAGTACACCATTAGATAAATTAGCTATAAGAGTTTCATAATATTCTTTGCTAGGAAAACCTTTAGTATTACTTGGATTAGAACTAAATACAGAATGTTCATTAGATTCTAATAAATTTAAAGGATATAGATAAAATACATCATTTCCGTTATATTCTCTCTTATCTATTTTATATAGAATTTCTTTAGTCTTTCCAAATTTAAGTTTAACATAACCATGAGTTAATGTTGATAGTACATTTCCATCATCGTTTTGTTTTATAGTTTCAAGTTTATATTTAGTTATAATACCTCGATTTTCTTCAGTATCAGGAATTACAATTAATCCTTCGCTTCTACTATCAGTACTTCTTTTAAGTTCATATTGACTTTTACTAATCTTTTTAACATATTTAATAGGAATGTTAAGTTCATTACTATGAGCTCTTACAAAATCAGTATATATACCCTCTTTATATCCATATAGTATATCATCAAATTTAGCAAAACTATTATTTAATTCAGATATAGCACCAGTACCATTTATACCTGCAGGATTATATAATACATCATTAGGAATACATTTACTTATAGCTCTTTTAGTCATATTATGTCCTTCAACTACAAAAGCATATTTTATTAAATCATAAGCTGTCATAGCAATTATAGGATTAGGATGACTAAAAGCGTTTCTAAATTCAATATAAGCATCTTCTCTATTTAATCTATCTTCAATATAAGATATAGTTTGAGAACCAGCTTTTTTACCATCAATAGCTTTTATGTTATGAAGATTAACAGTTAAAGCATCAAATAAACCTAAATCAGTAAAATGAGTTTGAACAAAATAAACTTTTTGAGCTGGAGTTAAATTAGCAAAATTATCAAGTTCTTCTTGAGTAGGATTATTTAAATCAGCTATATCAAATTGTGTAGGCGTATTAACTACAAGACTATTATTTTCATAACGAATATTTTCTGCATCTAAATCTATATATTCAAATTCGAATTGATAAGCATTATTTTTTATAACATTATTAAAATTATCAATATTAGAATTATTTAATTCAGCCCATTTTTTAGCATTTAAATCACTACCTTGTAATAATATAGGCTTTGTAGTAGCTCGTATAAATATCGACTTATTTTCGGCTGTTATTTTGACAATAGAGCCTACTTCTATGCTTTCCCAACCTTTTACATTATCGTCTGATTTTATAACGGTTAAGGCTCTTTTTTTGCCCTTTTTGATACTATTCAATGCTGTTTCGGACTTATAATTTAATTCTGTATGGATTGGTTCTTTTACATCGACATTTACAATAGCTTCAGAATCTCTATTAAAACCAAATATTCTATCTTTTTCTGCATTACGTGTATGTTCTAAAACAACAGGACGTATTAATTGATTTGTATTATTTATTGTATTACTGTTATTAATATTTTTAATAATAGCTTGTTCGAACTTTCCAGTATCTATCCATTCTTTACTAAATACTATATTAGTAGGAACAGAACCAGCTTTTAAGAACATATCTATCATTTCTAATCCTGTATAGCCATTACGAGACATTTTATTAGTATTTCTATAAGCTACTTTAAATTGTTTGTTAGGATTTTGTTTTGCAGTTTCATAAAGTTTTTTAATATTTTCAATAATTTGAGATTCTGGTATACTTCTTAATCCTTTATTTTCAGTAACTCTAAGATCTTTAGTAGGTAAAGCATAAGCACTACCTTGTAAACCTTCACCCTGACCATATATAGCACCAAAATCATTTACAGCTATTTTAGCAGCTCCAGCACCGTGTCTTCCTTCAGGATTACTACCAAATACAAATATAGTGTTTATATCTGGTGTAATATTTCCAGTATAACTACTTACTGAATTTCTATACAATTTTAATAAATGTTTATTATTAACTAAATAACCAATAACAGTAGCATGAGAAGGTCTATTTAACTCAGTATAATAAAGAATAGGAGCGTTTACAGGAGTATTTAATATCTTATTAATAATAGCTTGTCTAAACTCTTCAGTAGCTTTGCTATTACCAAAATTATTTCCAGTAGTTAACCAATCATAAAAGTTCTGTACAGTACTTTCTCCTCTTTTACTTTCACTAAATGGATTACCAATGTGTCCTTTATTAACTTCTTCAATACTATTATATTTATTAAAATTAACTCTATATGCTATAATACCTTGAGGATGTTTATTATGAAATTGTTCAATATGTTGCTTTAATTGAGGGTCAACAATTACACCATAAGAAGCTGTATTATTTGATATAGTATTAACAGTAATATTAGAATTTGTTGTACCATTTACTATTGTATTGTCTGTTTCAACTTCATTTTGTACAACCCAAGGATTATCATTATTATCTAAATCATACTTAACAGGTAAACTTAAAGCATCACATCGACTATATAGTTCTCCAACAAGATATTTTCTAAATTGATTTTCTTGATCTTCAGTAATAGGAATATCTGTTTTTAAATGAGAAGATAGTTTCTCAACCATCTTTCTAAAATTACCATGTTGAGTAGCAAATATTTGTTCATTTATTAAAATACTTGGAACAGTAGCGTATTTTAACATAGTATGTAATGTTCTATATTTGCTTTTACTATCATTATCAGCAGTTAAATAATACTTTAAACCTAGACTAATTCCAGGATATATAGCATTTATAAATGATATATCTTGACCATTTTCATCCTTAGCTTGTAATACACTATTATCTTTATTAGCTAACTCTTGAATATCAGTTATAATTTTACGAGTTTTATATAAACTTTGTTTAGCACCAAATTTATCAGGATTACTAACTCTAACTAAATCTCCAATACTATCAGCAAAACTTTTAAGTTTCTTAAATTGTAGAACTATTCCTAAGTCATAAATTAACCCATCAATTCCTTCTAAAGGGGTTTTTAAATTAGCTACCATAGATTGACCATCTATAGCCATTTTACCAATACCAGTATTAGTAGTTTCAAATTTATTTATATTCCAGAGTTTTTCAATAATATCTTTATATTGTTCATTTATGTTGGATATTATATTAGAGATTGGAGTCCAATTATCTACTGTTAAACCTAACTCTTTAGCTATATCTCTAATTGTACTATCTATAGGATTGGAAGTATCATCAGTGAATATAGATAAAGTTTTAGCATTATTTTTTACAATTCTTCTAATACCATTTTGAGCCATAAAAGCTATTGCAGTATAATAATCAGAACCTATATCAGGAAATGTTTTATATACTCCAAAAGTATATTCATTAACATTAGGAATAACACCTTCTTTAATAATATCTAGAATATGTGCGGTAGTTTGAGAACTATAAACAGTAATAACCTCTCCTAATATATTTTTATTATCACCACTATGTCCTATTTTATCATGAGTTATATAAATTTTATCTCCTTTTACTGTTACATTATCTTCTCCAAAACGAGTAATAGCTTGTTTTTTAGTAATAATAGATTTAGGATAAGCTATAGTTATTTTATGACTATTTGTTATAGTAGGTTTAACGTTGTTACATACTGAACAAAAATTATCACGACTAACACTAAAACCTTTAAGAACCATACCGCTAGTAGCATCATTTTGATAATCTGCTTGATCTAGTGGATTGTATACACTTCTAGAACTTCTACGTTTAAGTTCAGGAATACCTACATCAGTTAATACTTCTTTTTTAGCATCACTTATGCCTTTAAAATTAGAACGAGCCATAATTTCTTCTAGACTTTTAGGATGACTCATAATTTCCATTATAGCATCTAAAATTTCATTATTTCTAGCTTCTCTAGTATTCTCAGAAGGAGTCTTAGAAGAATCGTATTCATGTTTTCTAATTTTACCATTTTCATCAATATATGTAGAATATTGAATACCATAAACAGAATCTATATCAAAGTCAGAACCTGTTTGTGCTACCCATTCATCAGGAACAACAATTGTAGAACCGCAACCATCAGGAATAAAACCTACTATTCTCATTTTACAAACAGATTGTTTTCCTTCAGTAGGAATACGATATCCAATTACAGAATCTAATTTAGCATCATATAATTCTTCTAATAAAGAACCAGGAGTAGGAATTCCATTTTCATCTAGTGTACCTAATTCTTTAAGACTGCCATCTTCATTTCTTCTTTTAAAACCAAAAGCAGCAGCAGGAATCATTATCTCTATATAATCAGTATATTCTCCTTTATTATTTCTATGATAATGTAATTCTTTACTATAACTAACTTTAGTATTATCTATACTACTACCTTTCCAAGGATTAAAACCAACACTAGTTATTTGAGCAGCATGGAATCCAGGAAGAGTTTGTCTAGTAATACTATTATTAAATATAGACTGAGCAATACTTTCTAATTTATTTTCAGTCATATTCATATAATTTGGCATTATAGTTACATTACCATTTAAATCTTCTCCGAAAGTATCTAAAGTAACATAATCTAGCATGTTACTATCATAACCTAAACGAAATATTTCTTGTTTAAGTTTATCATAGAATAATTTATAATTAATATTAGTATATATGTTTATACCATTTTCATCAAACCAAGTTTTAGGACTACCTATACCTAATTCAGTAAATAAACTATTAGCAGAATCAATAATATTAGAACTATATGTTGAAATAAAACGTTGTTTGGCATCCCAACGAGGATCATCAGGTTCTATATTGTCTAATACTTTTTTAGTTATTTGCACACCAGCTTTATTAGTTTCATTTAAATGTTGAGGAGTTTCTTGTTGAGTATAAAGATATTCATAACTGTAAAGTTCTTTACCTCTACCGGTTTCATCATTCATTAATTTTCCAAATTCACTAATAGGAGCATTTTCGTCAGACATTTCAGCTAAAATATCAGCTTTAACTAAACCAGTTTTAGCATCAAATATTTCTAAAACATTAGTTTTACCAGCTTTAGAAGTTTCTTCAGTATTAAGTTGATCTATACCATATTTAGCCATAAGTTTGGCTACAGCTTCTAATTGAGTACCTTTAATAAATTGAGGAACTAAAACAAATTCAGCATTTTTGATTTGATGAGGAGCAAATATTTTACTAGTTTTATTAAAATCTTGATTATAATAAAAATTCTTTTGAACTTGAATAAATTCACTCATTTCAGCACCACTAAGTTCTTCTCCAGAATAAACTTTATTTATTAAATCACGATATTTATTAAGTTGACCTCTAGCGGTAACGCGACGAACCCATTCATCAAAAGTTATATAAGATTGAGCATCATTAACTGTAGTATCTTTAAATTCCTCCATCATAGCTTTAGCTTTATTTTTAGATACTCCTGTTTCTACAAGTTTATCTATAATAAGTTGATTAGCTATTTTATCATATCTTACAGTATTTTTTATAGTAACACCTGTAAATTTATTATAAGCTTTAATATTAATTTTATTATCACTAGTACCAAAATCAACATAATCTAAAGGACTAGAAATTTGTATTCTTTCATTACTAAAAGTAGTCATAAAGTTAGTAATACCATAAGGTATTCCAGAGCCTTGACATTCTTTAGCACGTTTT
The DNA here is from genome assembly GCA_045533785.1 of Bacilli bacterium. GTDB lineage: Bacteria > Bacillota_I > Bacilli_A > ML615J-28 > CAG-313 > UBA1737. Next base: position 5,513 of record JAZSIL010000286.1, on the reverse strand, counting down.
AAAAAGGTTTCGGCATTTTTATAAAATTTACTATTACCTTCTAGTATAGCATCAAAATTATCATACATTAAAGCATAATTTAAAATAAATTCAGCTATATTATCATAAGTGAAATTATTATCACCTAATATATCAATATATTCACTTAAACGATTCATAGCATCATCTACTAAATGAAGTATATAATCGTTTATAGCTTCATCTATAGCTTCTTCTTGTGCTTGAGTTAATTCTACATCTACTATTTGATCATCTTGAACTTTAACATGAAGATAAGTGTCGTTAGCACGCCCGTAGAGGAAATCAAATACTTCTGTGTTACTAAATACTTTTTCTCCATAATTTATACTTTCACCAGTTTCTTCATCCCAAACTTGAAATTTATTAGAATGAAATACATTACCTAGTAAAACTTCTACACCACCTTTATCATCTAATAATTTACCACCTTTATGATGATAATGTTCAAAAGCACCATCTATATTTCTAGCATTAGTTTCTTTAAATTTTTGTACTACTTTATGATTTTCTACATCTAAAGAACCAACTTTATTTACTTTATCCATGTTAAAAAACATATCTAAAGCATTAGCTGCGTCTAATAGTTCTTGTTTAAGAGCACGTTTACATTGAAGAAATAAAGTATGATTTTTATTAATAGTACGATTAATGGATTTATTACGTTCTAAATCTAATATTAATTTATTGCGTATTAAAGTTTTTAGATTATTAGTTATTCCACTAACAAGATAACCATTTTCTGCAACTCCTATTATATTTTTAACACGACCTTTAAATACTCCGTTTGATACAGTACCTTCTAATATATAAGTATTTTCTTCATAAGCAGCTTCAGAATCAGGATATTTTACTCTAATAGTAATATCTTTGTCGCTATCAGCTATATACTTAGGAACAGCTAAAGATACATCATCTTGATTAAGTAGATGTTTAGCTATAATATCGATATTATCTATATTTAAAGTATATTTTGTAGATATATTTTTACTAGATATTAAATTTCTATTTATAAGAGTATTTAATTTAGAATCAAGTTTTGTTATTTTATTAGCACTTTCAGTATCTAATTTAAATAAGCCTTTAGCTGTATATCTAGGAGCTTTTATAACATAGTTTTTAGGAGCATCAGATGGAGTTCTCAAAAAATAACATCCAAAAGGTATATCATTTTTAGTATATTTAAAATAAGGTTGAGTAAAAGCAGTATACATACTAACTAAATAATCAGAATGAGGATGTTCAGAATAAGTAATACCTTTATCGTTAGTATAACTTTTAGCTCCACCATATAATGTTATGTCTAATAATTCATCAGCATAATCTGTGGGTATTGTTTCACCATTATCATCTTTTCTGAATAATCCATATGCTATAATCTTACCTTTATCATCTTTTTCTTCTAACATTATATTACTAAAATCAAATTGTCTAGATTGAAATTTAAAAACACCAAAACTTTTAAGTACTTCTTTATTTTTTAAAATTTCTTTCAAACCAGATAAATAGGAACTGTTAATAATATCTGAAGATTGATTACCTTTAGGGTTTATAGAATTATTTTCAACTCTAATATTACTATAATTTACTAATAAATCTGATAATTCTATAGCAGTACTTATAGTTTTATCAGAAAGAAAATCTTCAGCATAAATTGTAGTTAAATCTATTTTATCTTTTTTAGCTTTATATAATTTAGCAAGATGAAGTTTATAGTTTTCTTGAGTTATATTAGCAGCTTGGATAGTATTATCTAATATAGTTAATAAATTATCTATATTAGCAGTTATGTTGACAGAACCTGCATTGTTTTTATGATGACGTATAAAAGCAAATATAGCTTTTTCTTCTACATTAGGATAATATCTTCTAATTAAATCAACTACATCATTAATTAATTTAATAGTAGCTTCATGTTTTATTTCTTTATCAGAAGTTAATATCGTTTTTGCAATTTTAGTTTTATAATCTTTTATTCGATTAAGTTTAATTAAATTTGTAGTATTATCAGTACGAGGAATACTATTACGTAATGAAGCATATAATTCTTGTCTAAAAGCATCAATACGATTACTTTTTAAATTAGTAATAACAAGTTTTTTCTCACCGTATTCTTCATGAACTTCACATTTACTAACTCTAAATTTACCAAAATTAGTATACAAAGCGTTAGCGATAGTAGCATCATTTTTACAATAATCATAAAGTACTTTTAATCCTTCACAACCAGGTTTGTATGTAGCTATTTGTAATATAGATTCAACAAATTCTTCTACATTTACTGGATTAGTTTCATGAAATAGTAGTGTAGCAACATAACTACCATCCATGTTTTGTCTAAGACCTATAGAATTATCTACATTATAATCATAATTATTTCCAATTTTAGCTATACTGTTAAGTTTAGGAATAGAATCTAAAAGTAATTTTATATCTTTATTTACATGTTTCATAGCAGAAGTGAAAGTACCACTATGATCATACATAACAATAGTTAAATCAGTATCACCATCGAAAGGATGTGTATCTAAAATATTATTAGTTTCGTTATCGTCAGCTTGAGCATCTACGGCTAAAAAATCATTAAATTCATTAAATATATCACTTTCTTCTACACGAAGAAAATCTAGCTTACCGCTAAGTATTAATTCTTCAAAAAATGGATTATATTCAGAATATTTAGCTTTATTTTCTTTATCTAAAGCATCATATTCTTTTTTAGTAATTACATTGTTTTCATTATTTATGTATCTAGTAGGTACAACTTCATAAAACAAAGATACTAAAGTTTTATCAGCTAAAGAAATATTTTCTCCTAAAACTTCATTAATATAAGCTTTTCCTTTTTGTTGTAAATTACTTATAATTTCATCACTAGTAGTAAGAATTTTTTGCTGTAATAAAGCATTACTAAGTTTTTCTACTAATATATTTCTTATATTCTTTTTTACTTGATTTTGAATATATTCATTATTTTTACTATAAATATCAAAATTGGCTTTTAAACCATAATTAGCTAATATAGCTCTAACTTCTCCTTCATTTGTAGCTTTTACAATTTCGCCTATAATTCTACTTTTAACATTAGGTTTAAGTTTAGATTTAAGAAGTATACTTTTAGCTATATATCTAGCTCTCCAATATCGTTCTTCATTTATACTTTTATGAGATCTTTTATAACTATCACTAACATCTAATCCAAATTTAGAATCTCGTTGCATAGCTAAAATCATACTAATTATAGAATCTTTAGCATCTTTTCTAGCATTTGCAGATTCATAGCCATATATTACTACAGGATTATCTGTATTGTTTTCTCTTCTATAGTTATTTGTAACACTAGGAAGATTTAATTGATAATATTCTAAAATTCTATTTTTAAGAGTATTAGCATTTTCTGTTTTAAAATCAACATTTTCACCATAATGAGTTTGATACCAATCGGCAAAAGATTCAGAAGGTATTCTATTACCCTCTGAATCTATTTTACTAATTGTATTAATAACTCGTGTCAAAGATGTTAAATTGGCACCATAATAAGCTTGAACAGCTTTTAAACTAGGATAGCCTTCAAAATTAAATTTAATAGGACAACTCATATTACAATTATTTTAATTAATATTATTTGCATTGTATTTCTATTTCACTATCGTTTATTTGTCTAATAATTTCACTTCTTTCAGATAAATCAAATTTATCTATAAAAGAATCTATAGTAGGAGCAGAACCTTCTGTTATTCTAGAATATTTGATATGATCATTTTCTTTAGAATAAGTACCGATATTATCAGTAGCTGATTTAACTTGATTAGGGTTATTTACAATATAATCGTTTCCTATAATATCTTCTGGTATTTCTTCTAACTCTTCTTCCATCATAGAATCATAATCATTTACAGCCCCAAAAGCGTTTGCATAATATTTATAATCATCTATATTGAGTATTATAGCACCATCGTAATTTTCATTTTCTTTAGGTAATAATTCTTCAGCATAAATAGAATGTGCTGTTGTTTCATAACCCCAAGTTTTTCCTTCAGCATCTGTAATTTTAGGTGATCTAATATTTAAAAAATAACTTTTAGGTTCTACATCATAGACATTTTCATTTCTATCTTTTTGATAACTAGCTGCTACTAATTTATTATTAGTAAAAAATCCTTTTACTCTATTAGTAATAACGCTTTTATCGAATATATCAAAATTTTTTTTACTACCATGATAAACTACTAAAGGTTCTCCATTTTCATCTACTACTTTAGAAGCATTTTCAGCATCATTTTCCCAATCACCAAACCATTCTTTAAAAGCTTTAATTCTAACATGAATCCATTGTCTTTCATTAAGATTACTAGGTTTACCATTAGGAGCTTTCATAAATGTACCATCAGCAATAGCTTTATCTTTTATAGCTTGCATTTCTGGAGTATATTCATCTTCTTCAAATCTACTAAAATCTAAATCATTGTCATTTAAATCGTTTTCAGTAAGTTCTTTTTCACTTTTTTCTTTTTCAGGAATAGGTTTTGATTTAATAGAATCTTTATCTTTATCTCCATCTTTGTCTTTATCTTCATCTTTAATAGTATCAACTGATTCGTCTAACATTTCTCGAAGTAATCTATATTCTTTTTGATAAATACTACCATCTTTTATTTTAATACCTAAAAGATCATTTATCAATTCCATTAATTTTTGAAGTATAGATTTCTTACCACCACCTTTTACTTTATCAACTTGTTTATCATTAAGATAATTAGCTAATTTAACATTAGTTAAACTTTCTATAAGAAATTCTTCGAGTCCATCAGTGCTTATAAGTCCGTTAGCATCTTTATAATCATCAAATCTTTCATTTTCAAAATGTTTTTGAAATTCAATAGATTCTTTATTTAGAGCGTTAATAAAATCATTATAAATTTCTCTTATTTGTTCTATATATTTTTGATTTTTACCAGCTAAATGTAAATGTAATTGTTCATGAATAAGTTTCCTAACAGCTTCAGCAGGTTTTTTATTAGCTAAATCAATCCAATTTGGACCTATAGCAACTTGACCTGGTTCTAATAAAACATTACTATCTTTACTAATCTTAGCTTTTTTATCATGAGGATTACTTGCAGCAATAGGAGCATTTTTACCATAACCTAATTCTTCTACAAATATAACATTTTTTGGAAACAAATTCAAAATAATTCCCTTAAATTTTGTATTATCTTTAAAATTAAATCCTAAACTATTAGCAATATCTAAACCTTTTGTTTCGCTAGAACTATTTATTATAGAGTTTATAGTTTCTAAAAGATTAGTATTAGTAGAAGAAATATCTCTTATCTCTTCTACGGGGGGTTTTTCAACACTTACTAATTTTACAGTTATTCTTTGAGTAGTTTTTTGATTATTTGTATTTCTAATATAATTAGTTTTACCATCAGGAGAAGGCTTAGTAGTAACTTTTATAAGATTATTATTAATCATAAAAGCATTATAAGAAG
>JAZSIL010000247.1:0-2207 GCA_045533785.1 Bacilli bacterium | reverse complement strand
GATACTCGTATTGTTTTATTATTAAGTCGTTTAACCTAACACAAGTTAACATATTAAATTCATCATAATCAAAATGATATACTCTTTCATTTGTATTATTAAGTAGTAAAGTTGTAATATTACCTTTTGAATCATATTCATAAGAAATAGTTCTTGATTCGAATTCTATTTCTTTAGCGTTTCCATAACCTTCTTCTAATGTTTCATCAAAATTTGGATTTAGGATTGAATTAGACATTTTAAATTGTTCAATATTTCCATATTTATCATATGTGTATACATAATTTAATAATGTTTCTTCATCCATAGAATAATGATCATAGCTAGTTGTAGATTTGATTATGTTACCTGTATAATAATCATATTCATAATTTGTTGTGTTGCCAAATTCATCTGTATATGATAATTGGTATTTATAGTATTCATCATAGATTGCGGAAGTTGTATATCCATAATTATCATCATCTATAAAACTTGTATATATACTTCCTGTTTCATCATTTTCTTTTTCAAAATCCATTGTTTTAAATGATGTTGTATTTGTAGTTGTCTCTTCAAATGATTCTAATACATATTCTTTTAACGTTCTTCCATTGATGTATGATTCATTAAATTCTACACTTGAATCTGATGTTTCTATTTTGTTTATTGTATAGCCATCTTCATCATATCTAATTGTTGTTTCATTTGTTCCTTCAGTTATTTTTGTTACTTTTCCAAGTTCATTATATTCATATGCTTTTCCATTTGTAACAGGAAGTAGTGTCACATTATCAACTGTTACAACATTTGGTGATTCATTTGATATTATAACTTCAATCTTATTATATGTAACTTCTTCTGATTCTTCACCACTATTAAGATTACCTACTTTTATGCTACCAAGCGCAAACTGATCATATTTTACTCCACTAACAAATCTTAGTGTATAATATCCTGTTGAATTAGAGTTTGTCGAATCATAAAAACGTACCTTTACTTTTAAATTTCCAACAGAATTTTCATAATTTGAAAACGCATAAAGTGTAAATAAATCACCAGTTTTTGAGTTATAATCAATTGTTTGTATAGCCGTTCCCTTTATACTAAATCTTAAATTGCTAATTCCAAAGTTTTCATCTATTGTATATCTTTCTATAATACTTGCACGTGTTAAATTCCATCTTGTATCTACATTATTATCACCAGTTAAAAATGGATTAATTTCAAATGAACTATTTTCTATTAAATTATAAGTAGATGTAATATTTCCATTAGACACGCCAATATTATCAAAATATGCATAATCACCTATAGATAAACTTTCATTTTCATTTGTTGGTCTTATTCCACAAATAATTTCTACATATGTTGGATAGTTTACTGTAAATGTAGTTTCAACATATTCATACATCTTATTAGAAAATGTTTTTTCTTCATGCATCACTGCACCTTCATCATTACTTACTACTTTTATATAACCAACAAAATTATCATTACTTAAGATATTTGATGATGTTTTAACTACTGATGTAAGTGTATAGTTACCTATTGGCATGTATATTGTTTGTTTGGCAGAAAGTACTGAATTATTTATTTCTTTTCCAAGTTTTAATGCTAAAGTACCAAAAGGTGATTCTTGTGTTAAATTACTTGATGTAATACTTAAATTATCACTTTTTTTCCAATAACATACATCTCCACTTCCTGATGCATTTTCAAATCCTCCATTAAGTACTGGATTGTTTGTAGTATTTACCGCATCACTAATGTGTGTTATTTGATTTTTTAAATAATACTTTGGATTTAAACTTGATAATTCACCTGCAAAGTTTGCGTATGAATAATTAACTGCATATCCTTTACTATCAAGGACATTAATTGTATGATCAAAATAATCAAATAAATAAGTTCTAGAATATCCTGTATAATCAGTAAGGATAGTTTGTTTATCACCATAAGTAAAAGTCATAGCTTGCTTTAATTCTGATGCGCTTTCTAACTTATAACTATATTTAGATACTTTACCATTTACATAACTAAGTACTATACCTGAATATGCATCAGCATTTTCTTCATAAGATATATAATTTTTTGTAGAATACACTTTAGTTAAATTATTATTACTATCATATTCATAATAGTTTTGATATTGTAAATAATCTAAATAAATAGCTGCAGTACTTAAATTCTTATCATATTCAGATAATGTTGTATCATTTAGTATA